>CALFIC010000193.1 GCA_937876225.1 uncultured Chloroflexota bacterium
CCTTGGCCACGAGCAGTAGTGTGCTATTGGCACTCTACATGTTGTCGGTACGACGCACCTACAAATACGGCATTTCGAGCGAGGCAACGTTTTTGTTGCAGTTAATTGCCGTGGTAGGTACATCGATTCCGATTAGCATTATCCAAAAAGATAATTGGCAGCCGTGGTTGCATTTGCAGCTGAGCCACTGGATTGCCTTGGGAGTATTTGCCTTTGTGATTGTGATTGGCGCCAATCTGCTTCAGGTCTATACGTTGCGCAAATTGGGGGCACCACTAGTGACTTCGGTACAAGCGTGGCGCTTACCGATGGCGGCGATTGTGGCGGGGTTGGTGCTGGGGGAATGGATGCATACCCCTACCGAATTCATCGGAGCGGCGATTACTGCCGGTAGTGTGACCTGGTATTTGCTGACCCAACGCAAACGGACTTGACCGCGCCCCCTGGGGGTGCTATCATTAGACCCAATGGCGCTGTAGCTCAATTGGATAGAGCATCACCCTCCGAAGGTGAAGGTTGCTGGTTCGAATCTAGTCAGCGTCACCACTATCCACGGTGCCCAGCCATAAACGGCTGGGCACTTTGCGTTTATATGAGGTGTAGCATGATCGATGCCCAAGGGTTATACAAACAATTCGGCACGGTACAGGCAGTAGTCGACCTCGAATTACAAGTCCCGCAAGGGAGCGTCTACGCCCTGCTGGGACCGAACGGCGCCGGCAAAAGCACCACCATCAACATGCTCACTACGCTGCTCCGCCCAGACCGTGGCACCATCGTGATTGCCGGACATGATGCGGTACGCGACTCCGACGCCGTGCGACGGGTGATTGGTGTGACCTTCCAAGATTTGGTGCTCGACCGTGATTTGAGTGGTCGTGAAGCACTCGATTTTTATGGGCGGCTCTACGGCCTTGATGCCACCACCCGCACCCAACGCACCAAAGAATTATTGACGCTCGTAGAACTCAACGATGCGGCCGACCGCTTGACCGGCACGTACTCGGGAGGGATGCGCCGGCGGCTCGAATTGGCACGTTGCTTGATGATGCAACCGCAAATATTGTTCCTCGATGAGCCCACTCAAGGGCTCGACCCGCAACACCGCGCCATGATTTGGGATTATCTGCGCATGCTCCAACAGCAACACGGCATGACAATGCTGATTACTACTCATGCCATGGACGAAGCCGAGCTCCTAGCCCAACAGGTAGGCATCATTGACCATGGGCGGATGGTCGCAAGTGGTACACCTGCTGATTTGATTGGGCAATTTGGCAGCGACATGGTGCGGATTAGCGCCGACTTCCCCGCCGACTATCAACCCAACTGGCAGCACGACACCTGGGTGCGTAATTGGTCCATCCAAAACGGCGAATTGCGGGTGGGGGTCGACCACGGCTCACGGCGCATCGCCACCATCCTCGATGGCTTACGGGCCGACAATCTACAAGTCACCGATATGAACATGACGCGACCCAGCCTCGGGGATGTCTTTTTGCAGACCACAGGCCGGGCACTCCGCGATGAGGTGAAATCATGATGAATGCAACCTATGCGATTTGGCTCCGGCATATGCGCAAATTTATGCGCAACCGTGAAGAATTGGGTGGACTGCTCATCCAACCGATTTTGTGGGTAGCGTTGTTTGGGGTGGGGATGGGGCGGATGTTGCCCGGCCAAAGTAATTACCTCAGCTTCATGTTGCCGGGTATCTTGGCGCTCACCGCACTTGGTGGGGCGGCTGGCGGCGGCATGATGTTCCTCGACGAACGCTTGCGCGGGATTTTGCGTGAATACATGGTTGCGCCGATTCCCCGGCTGAGTATTTTGTTGGGGCATATGTGTGCTACGGTCAGCAAGGCGTTTTTTCAAATCATCATCGTCGTTATCGTCGGAGTCCTCGCAGGTGCCCAACTGGGTGGCAGCGTCGTGGCCTGGCTGGGGACGTTGGTGGCGTTGGTCTGTTTCACACTGGGGTTTGCCGGGATTGCGTTGGGGGTGGCGGCACGTTCCAAAAGCATCATGGGCTACCACGGCATGATTTTTTTGTTTAATTTACCGCTATTGTTTGCCTCAAACGCGCTCTATCCGCTCGATAAAGCGCCAGTCTGGATGCAGTGGTTGGCCAAAGCTAATCCTGCCACCTGGTTCATCGATGTGGCACGTAGTAGCGCCCAAAGTGGCGACATGAGCGCGAATCTACTCAATTTGGGGTTGTTACTGTGCTTTGCGGTAGCGGGGACGTGGCTGGCGTTACGACGTTTCCAAGCCGTCACCGCCAACTAATTACCAACGCACGTTTGACACAATGCTGTGCCAAGAATCGGACGTCGATTCGGCACAGCTTCTTTTTTTCGATTATACTTACAATAGCACATATGTGCATATACAGCGGATAGGGAAACAGCGATATGGCACGAGATAGTATTGTCATCCGTGGGGCGCGCGAGCACAACCTCAAGGGCATCGATCTCACGATTCCACGTGATAAATTGGTCGTGTTGACCGGGGTATCGGGCTCAGGCAAATCATCTTTGGCATTTGACACCTTGTATGCCGAAGGGCAACGTCGTTATGTCGAGTCTTTATCGGCCTATGCCCGGCAATTCCTCGGGCAACTCGAAAAACCCAAAGTTGATTTCATCGGTGGGTTGTCGCCGGCAATTGCCATCGAACAAAAAAGTGCCTCCAAAAACCCCCGCTCGACGGTGGGTACCGTCACCGAAATATATGACTACTTGCGGTTACTGTACGGTCGGGTGGGAACCCAGCACTGCCACATCTGTGGGCAAGCAGTGGCGTCACAGAGCCCTGAGCAGATGGTTGACCGGGTATTGACCCTAGCCACCGGCACGCGCTTTATGGTACTGGCACCGGCAGTATCGCGGCGCAAAGGCGAATACAAAGAAGTCTTTAGCGATGCCCGCACCGAAGGCTTCACCCGCGTGCGCGTGGATGGCGAAATCATGGATTTGAGCACCGAAATCAAGCTCAACAAAAAGGTCAAGCACTCGATTGAAGTCGTCGTCGACCGCTTGGCGGTACCTGGGCGCGAAGATGTAAGCAGCGATAATCCACTCGACGTCGGCATCGGCAAAGCCAGTGCCAATGTACAAAGCACCTGGGACGCCTATGTGACCCGGGTCACCGATGCGATTGAGTTGGCCGTACGCACCGGCGATGGCGTGTGTGTGATTAGCATCGTCGATCGCCCCAAAAGCGACGACGAGGTGGTTGGACCTAACGAATGGATTATGAGTGTCGAAAACACCTGCACCACCTGTGGGATTTCGTTTAGCGAATTAACCCCTCAGATGTTTTCGTTTAACTCACCCCAAGGCGCCTGTGCCGATTGTACGGGACTGGGAACGCGCATGGAAGTCGATATCAACCTGATGGTACCCAACGATGCCTTGTCGATCCACGACGGCGCTATCCCCTACTGGGGCGAATTACGCAAAAAACGCGACGGCTGGGGCTACAAGAGCTTGGCTGTGATTGCGGCTCACTTTGAAATCGACCTCGATGCGCCATGGCGTGATTTGAGTGAAAAATCACGTGACGTCATCATCAACGGCGGTGGCAAAGAGCGCATCAAATTCAGCTGGGCCAACGAGGACAGCGGCTCGCGCGGTGAATTCATGCGCACCTGGGAAGGGTTAGCCAGCGAAATCAACCGGCGCTACAACCAGACCGGGAGCGACATGAATCGCGAATACTACACGTCGTTCATGAGTGACCAACCCTGCCCTACCTGCAAAGGAGCCCGTTTGCGGGCTGAAAGCCGGGCGGTCAAAGTGGGGGGCTGGTCGGTCAGCGACGTGTGTGCCCTCAATGTAAGCGAAGCCCATGCCTGGGCGGTGGGACTGGCGGGTGATAGCACAATTACCGTCGAAACGACGACGGTCACGCCGTTGGCTGGCAACGCATTGTTTATTGCCGGCGATATTTTGAAAGAAATCCAGGATCGGCTGGGCTTCCTGCTCAACGTGGGCTTGCACTACTTGACCATGGCACGGGCGGCACCCAGTTTGTCGGGGGGTGAGGCTCAGCGCATCCGTTTGGCGTCCCAAATCGGTTCGGGTTTGGTGGGGGTGATGTATATCCTCGACGAGCCCAGCATCGGGCTACACCAACGCGACAATCGCAAATTGCTCAATACGCTGATTAAATTGCGTGATTTGGGGAATAGTGTGATTGTCGTCGAGCACGACCTCGAGACGATGCAGGCCGCAGATTATTTGATTGACTTTGGGCCCGGTGCGGGTGTCAAGGGGGGCGAAGTAGTAGCCGCCGACAGCCCCGCCGAGGTCGCCAAGGTCGAAAAATCGTTGACCGGCGCCTATTTGTCGGGCAAATTGCAAATTGCGACACCGACCACGCGCCGTACCGGCACCGGAGAGTGGGTCGAAATGCACGGTGCGCGCATGAACAATCTGCGCAACGTGTCGATTAAATTCCCGCTAGGCACCTTTATCGCCGTAACGGGGGTATCGGGCTCGGGCAAGTCATCACTCATCAACGGTACGTTGTACCCCACGCTGGCCAATCGCTTGAGTCGGGCGACTTTGATTGCCGGCCCACTCGACAATATTACTGGGCTGGAATACCTCGACAAGGTGATTGACATCGACCAGCAGCCGATTGGGCGCACACCCCGCTCGAATCCCGCGACCTACGTCAAGGTGTTTGATCTCATCCGCGATTTATATGCCCAAACTCCTGAGGCCAAAGTGCGTGGCTACGACGTGGGACGTTTTTCGTTCAACACCAAGGGTGGGCGCTGTGAAGCCTGTGAAGGGGCCGGCATCCAACTCATCGACATGCAGTTTTTGGCGGACGTGGCGGTACGCTGTGAGATCTGTAAAGGTAAGCGCTACAACCGCGAAACCTTGGCCGTCAAGTACCGTAGCAAGACCATCGCCGATGTGCTCGACATGGACGTCCAAACGGCCTTGGAGTTTTTTGCGCATATCCCACGCATCACCAAGATTTTGACCACGTTGCATGATGTGGGTCTCGACTATATTGCGCTCGGTCAACAAGCGACGACGTTGTCGGGTGGTGAAGCACAACGGATTAAATTGTCGCGCGAATTGGCACGGGCCGAAACGGGCCGCACCATCTACATCCTCGACGAGCCCACCACTGGATTGCACTTTGCAGATGTGCAACGCTTGCTGACGGTGTTGCATCGCTTGGTCGACGCCGGCAATACGGTGTTGGTGATTGAACACAATCTCGATGTCATCAAAACCGCCGACTGGGTCATCGACATGGGCCCCGAAGGGGGCAGTGGCGGCGGGCAGGTCATCGCCATGGGCACTCCCGAAGTGGTGGCGGCGGTAGCGGAATCACATACGGGATTCTTTTTGGAGGAGATGTTTCGCCCCGTGTAGGGCGTTGCACTACCCCACCACGTGAACGATTTGTAGTGGTATGATAGAGCCGATTCAATTTGCGAAGGAAATACCGTGTCAGATCGACTAAAGGTGGGGTTGGCGTTGCTGGCGACATACACGATTTGGGGTTCGACCTACCTCGGGATGAAGTTTGCTCGTGAAAGCTTCCCGCCCCTTAGTATGGCGAGCATGCGCTTTGCCATTGCAGGGCTGGGACTGATGTTGTTCATGCGCATCCGTGGCACCGCGTGGCCCACAGGACGCGAGATGCTGGGTGGCATGGGAATTGGCGTCATCTTACTGGGCATCGGCAACGGTGGCGTAGTGCTGGGCCTGGGCTATATTTCGACCAGTCTGACGGCGTTGATTCTGGCGAGCTCGCCGATTTGGGCAGCCTTGTTTGCCGGGTTTTGGGGATCGTGGCCCAACCGGCGCGAAATCGTGGGGCTGGTGATTGGCTTCCTCGGGGCCGCAGTACTCAGCTTTGACGGCAACATCCAAGCAGCGCCGTGGGGATTTTTGGTGTTGATGTTGGCCGCCATGGGCTGGGCGTTGGGTACCGTCCTGATCCCGCGGGTCAAACAAGCGAGTGGCTTGATGGGCAGTGGCGCCCAGATGGTCGGAGCCAGTGCCACGCTCGCCATTGCAGCCCTCGCAACTGGTGAGCATTTCACCGCTATGCCAACTACCCATTCACTGCTGGCCTTTAGCTATTTGGTGATTTTCGGGTCGTTTGTGGGATTTTCGGCGTATTCTTACTTGGTGCCACGGGTACGCCCCGCCTTGGCGATTAGCTCAGCATATGTCAATCCGATGGTGGCCGTATTGTTGGGCTTTTTGTTGAATAAAGAGACGATTAGTCCCTACATGATGATTTCGCTCCCCTTGATTATCGGCGGCGTATTATTGATGTCATGGGCCAAAACTACCACCCCCGCTAAAGCCACAACCTAGCGCAACCGGACACACCAATCCGCCGCTATCGGTCACTGCGTGTGACTGATAGCGGCGGATTTTTGCTGATTCACCGACCGCGCTGGAGCATTTTTTCCCCAACCCGAAAGGCATTAGCCATAATGGTCAAGACCGGATTGAAGCCCCCGTTGGTGACGTGGGTCGAGCCATCAGCCACATACAGGTTGCTGATGCCATGGATTTGGCCATCGCGATTGGTGACAGAGGTGGCGGGGTCGTCGCCCATGCGGCAGGTACCGGCTTGGTGCTGGCTGGCGCTGAGGGTCAAGCTGGGTGGTTTGCCCCACAAGCGCGTCACACCGGCGGCTTCGACCCATTCACGGGCACGCTCAAACATAAAGGCCGACGTGCGCACCGATTCAGGGTGGGTAGTACCCGACAGACGGGCTACCGGCAGACCGTAGCGGTCACGCACAGTGGTGTCGAGGGTCACGCGGCTATCGGGGCTAGGGATTTCTTGGACGGGGCCGGTGATATCGACGAAGCGCGGGTAGGCGTAGCGCATGAACTCTTTGGCGGCCAAGCCCCAGCGTGGGATTTCGGGGGGCAAAAAGCGCTTCCAGAAAATAACCGGCAAGGTAATGAATTCATCGGCCAGCATGCCACCACCAATCACATCGGCGTTGCCGTGGTTGAATTGGGTGGTACAGACGCTGACACCAGGGCCTTGCAGGTCGTTGACTGGGTCGGGGAGCAAGCCGATGGCGCGGGGATACATGTGCCCTTGCAAATGGCGCCCGAGCTGATCGGAATGATTGCCGAGGCCGTTGGGGTGGTCGCCACTAGCCGAGTTGAGGAGCAAGCGCGCTGATTCGACCGCCCCCGCCGACACCACCACCGTGGCCGCTTGGACGGTGTGCTGGGCGCCGGTGGCATCGGTATAGGTCACGCCGGCAGCGCGGTGGGCGTCGTGCATGTTGACACGCAACACGTGCACTTCGGTGAGGAGTGTACAGTTGCCGGTGGCGAGGGCGCGGGGGATCATGGTATTGTGGGTGCCGTTTTTGGCATCGACATGGCAGGCAAAGCCCACGCACAACGTACAGCCCGTACAAGCACTACGCCCATGGCGGGGGACGCTGTTGATGAGCAGCGGTGGCGTGAAATTGTGCCAGCCGAGGCGGGTCGCGGCCTCGTGCATTATCTGGCCCCGCATCGTTTTGGGCACTGGGGGCATGGCATAGTCGGCGGCCCGGGGCCAGACTTGGGCGCTCAAGGCGCTATCGCCAGCCACGCCGATTTCGTATTCGGCACGTTGGTAGTAGGGCGCCATGTCGGCGTAACTAATCGGCCAATCGGCCAGCGAGCTGCCGGCAGGGACGCCATAGCGGGCGGCCATGCGGAAGTCGTCGGGCAGAAAGCGCCAGGCTTGGCCACCATACACGGGGGTGCCACCACCCACCGCCACGGCGTTGTTGTGGTAACCGCCGTGGTGGGGTTGTACCACGTGCGATTGGCCTTGTTGGTCGACAAACACACGCGGGTTACCAGCACCGGGACCGGTGTTTTGGCCATATTGTGACAAACGATGGTTGCGCAGATGGTCGGTGACTTCGTCACTATAGGTATAGGATTTGCCCCGTTCGAGGAGGAGTACTTTGGCGCCAGATTCGGCCAACAAGGCGGCGATAATGCCACCGCCGGCGCCGGCGCCTACCACAATTGCATCGTAACTCATCGGCGTTCCTCGAATCCAACCATACGCCAGCTAATGGTGTCTTTGTTGCCACCTTGGCGTGGGTCGGCATAAAATCCTTCGCCGCACTGCTCCGCTATCAGTGCCACAAACGCAGGTGCATCGGTGAGCCAGACGGCCTGGGTGGCGCCGGCGGCTACGTCGTGCAAAATCGCGTCCATTTGGTCGGGAGTCAGGGCAGCAAAGGACTGATGATGGCGGATATCGGCTTCGTGATGGAGGGCGGTGAGGGCGGCAGTATAGGTGGGGATGAGACCGGTTTCGCGTTGAAGCAAAGTCAGCAGATAGCGATCGACCTCGGCATCCAAGCCACCTGGCGTATCATCGACGGGGATCATGCGGTCGACCACGGCACGCAACGTCGCGTATTGACTGGCATCAAACATAGCCACCTCGGGGAATAGAAGGAATGTGGGCATATCATACCATTGAATGAAGGAGGAAGTATGAAGCTGGAAGTGTGAAGTAAGTAGGGGTGATTACTCCAGTCGCCCCTACGATTGTTCCATCTGCTCATCTATCACGGCGACTGGAAAATCGCTCATGAAACACACCAGCGACAATCACTCATGTCGTAGTCGTAGGGGCTAGTCGCCCCTACGATTATCTCGTCTGCCCATACATTTGCGCTGTAAACAAATGTATGTGGTGCACAAATTTAATTAAACTCATTTTTACATTAAACTTTAACAAAAAATGATATGCAATTATTTATAAAAAATATATATTCGGCGAAAAGTGACGAAAAAAACACTAGTATTTAAAAACGCTCTATGCTACATTTTCTACATAGGTGATATCTATTCGCTATTGTGCCATATCATTGATTAATTTTTGAGGAAGATCATCATGCCAATGCAACGTCGCACACTCCTTTTATCTGTCTTTGCATTAAGTATATTGTGTAGTTGTCTGTACTTCCTCTTACAAAATATCAATACCCTCTCGCCGCTCGGGCGCATCAAGAACGCCCAAGAAGTGGCTAAGTTGAGTGGTGAATATACATTCCGCAGTGAAATAGATCAAATCACCAATCTCAGCCCCAACACCAGTAATTACGGCAAAAAAAGCCGGCAGGAAACATTTGTGGTGGAAGGGGCAGTCAACGAATCGCAACAGACCAGTAATTTGACCATCAGCAACACCCAAGGGGTGCTGATGGAAGTCAAGCGCGAACGTGGTGTCACCTACATGCGTCAGGCAGGGGGGGCGTGGCAACAATCAGCGAGTAGTGGTAGTGCGAGTCAACTCAACAGTCTAAGCTTTTTGGCCGGTGTGAGCAATGCCACCCGTGACATGAGTGATACGCAACGCTATACGTTTGATTTTGATGGCGCCAAATTCAGCGATCATTTTGCACGATTGCTCAGCGCCGATGCAGCCCATGGTATTGCCCACAACCAAGAGTGGACTGACATCGCCAATTCGGCGCAATACCGCTTGTCACACGGTGATGGCAAAATCGCCATTGATAGTGATGGCTTACCCCAATCAATCGAGATGCGCATCGCGATGCCTGGTGACAAAAAACAAGGCAGTAGCAATACCCACATCGCCACCACGTTTTTTAATTATGCCCGCACCGGCTTAGCACTACAGAAATTAGCCCACAATCCGTTTTATATGCTTGGCAATCTGGTGGGCAGTGATGTCAGCACGGTACGTTCGCTCTTGTTGGGCTGTATAGCGGTGTTGCTCCTCATTGTCAGCGTGTCAGTGTTGTTCGCTATGCGGCGCAAGCTCTATGTACCGATGGCCATTTTGGTCATTGGGATCATGTTGTTCCAGCCATTTAGTAACATCCCGCGTACGATGGCCGCGAGTCAGACTCCGCCAGTAGCTCCCGGCACGCCCAGTAATCCCACTACACCACCAGAACCGGTATTCAATCCGCTGGTTACTCCGTTCAATCAAGGAGCGGGTATCACGTTACCCGCGGCAGGCACAAGTACCGCATCAGGTATGGTTGTGGCCAATAGTACCTCTCAGCGCTTGGTGCGCGATGTAAGCACGACGAATTCCAACGCAATGGATACGGACAAAGACGGATTATCGGACAATGAAGAAACCCAGTATGGCACCGATCCATTGCTGGCCGATACCGATAGTGACGGGTTGAGCGACAGCCAAGAAGTAAGCATAGGGACTAATCCATTACTATCAGACGAAGATAATGATGGCTTGAATGACAGTGCTGAATTACAAGTAGGCACCGATACCACGCTAGCAGATTCGGATTATGACGGAATATCTGATTTTGCAGAAGTAACAACGTTTACGCAATATGCAGGATCAAATAATAAGTTTTATTCAAATCCTCTTGACCCTGACACTAATGGCGATGGCATCAATGATGGCCAAGAATGTTTCGCAAAACAATATAGCCCTGTTGCACCATGTTCAGATAGTGATGGCAACGGTGTACCAGATTTTCTTTCCTTTGATAATGATGGGGACAAAGTTCCCGATACCATTGATATTTCACCAGATATGCTTTCTACAGTGACCTATACAAAAGACAATCCGTTCAATTTTAAAATCACCAATACAACGACAAGTACTGTCCCACTCGAAGTAAATATCCAGATTCGCCCAAATAACGACAATTTGCTGTACGCAAACGATGCAGTATATGATTGGCCGAGTGGTGACACCCAAGGACAAGTCCAACGTGGAAAAGATTCGACCTACGCCACAAGTAATTTATTTAATGCAACTGATACAAAATCGACGAATGGCGATGTAAAAATAACTGCCTTACTTGAAGTACGTGTACCATTGAATAATGGTAGCTTTGGCAACTTGCCAGTGGCTCCTTGTAATGCGACGAATACATGCCCCACCCAAACAAATTACCCCATTTGGCTCGACAAAACCAAATTAGATAGCTATGGAATAAGTATTGCCTGGAGTAAAGATGACAAAGGCAACATCTTGAATGGCAATAATGGACTAACAGAAGTAACCCTTGGTGTTCCGCTATTAGCAGATTACGACAAATCTGGCACCATTACTTCATATTCTGCAGCACTGCAATACCAAACGAGCCAGATTATTTGGAGTACAAATCATAGTGTGCGGCTCCAGTGGATTGTTACGTCAATCCAAGACGCATGTCCTGCTGATAAACAGGACTGTGCAGTCAGTGAACGTGTCGAAACGAATGCACCATTACAGGTGTACTACGGCAATTGGAATTTAATCGGGATTTCTGCCATTGAAAACAAAGGTGTCAAATCAGCGATAATCTACGAAGACTCCACCCAGAGCGTCATCACGGATCCAATCAAGCGTCGCCTCAATATTACAAAAATAAAAGCATTGCTGAGCACTGGGTTCCTCAAGCATCCGTTTTATTCGATTGACGGCACTGATGTAAATAAATCTATTTCACAAGTGTTTGATAATACAAAAAATGCCACTGCACAAACAGGGAATAATTTCGATCCATTCGCAACCAAAGTGGCAACCTTTAGTTACCAAAATGATGGAGGACTGCAAGATTTATTTACAAACAGATTGCCTACTATTCTCAACAACACACTATGTAAAGCAAATGGTACTAGTGAAAATTGTGCGAATCAACAAACCTTGCGTACGAGCTGCGAAACACTCACGAGTGTGGCTTGTCGGCCGGCGGCGCTTGTCCTGACGGAAAAAACAACCCGTACTACTTCTTTAAATCAATTTAACCCAGATAGCAATAATATTGATTTTGCGAATGTCGAAACCAGCGTTTTGCGCACGATGCAAGGCCAAATCTACAAAATAGTGTCGGGACGCTGGGAAGTAGCCAATGATAACGACATTCAAACCGAAGTGAATTTTGCGCTTCAAGCAAAAACTAACGAGGCAACGCCAGACAATTTAAGTGATAACGATTGGAATAATTGGCGGTTTGGCATGATTAGCTCTATCATTTTGGATTTCCAACATACCGAATCGAAAGGGTATTTGCTCAAAACGACACCATTACTCACTTACGGGATTACTCCTGCGTCATTTAATACGACCGCAACTGATTCCTGGGGATACTATATCAAAGACACATACACCTATTTTTCTTCTATATTAGATGACACGTCTGAATTATCCCCAAAGAAAAAAAATACCACCCTCCACCAAAAATTTAAAGACTCCGTCAAAAATTTTTTCACTCAAGATCCAAATTCAGTGCCATTAGGCAAAAAACCAAACTACTTGAAAGTACTGAAAGTAACTAAAGTTATTGCCACAGAGTTGGCGAAATTAGATAAAAACTATCAGCAAAATCCAAAAATGGATGGGACACTGAAGTCAGTAGCAACGGCTTCTAAATTTGTTGGAATTGGGTTAGTAATGTTAGCTGATAGCGGGTTCTTCAAAACAGATACCCAAAAACTCGCTGCCACAATTACCGGTCAAACCTTACAACTGTTTAAACCAATAAACGATGTGGTTCATATTTCCATCGAATTATATGAAGCATACGAAGCAGCCCAATTGGCAAAAGTACTTCCATTGGTGGAAGAAGTATTCGAAATGGAAGGAACATTATTTTATTTGCAAGCATTTGCGGAAGAGTTTTTCAAAATCGCCGGTTCAATAGTCTCACGAATGATTCCTTTCTATGATACATACAAATTAATTGCCACCATGGGATGGACAAAGGCAATTGAGATCGGTGAAAGAATTGTAAAAGCTGTCACAATTGATTTCAATAACATAAGTGGGGCGATTTCCAAATTTGGCACACTGGTAACAGAATCTACAATTGCAAAAAATATTGGCAAGGTGATTAGCGACATAAAAGTAATGGCGGCCGGAGAAGAATTCGGCAGGCTGTGTTCAAAAATGGGCACGATACTCGTTGTTGTGATGATTGCAATGGTCTGGGTGCTCGGTATTATGCAAGCGGTTAAAGCCGAGTATGGGTATCAAAAAGCCAATATTATCGGTAACATGATTGGTCAAACTGCAACAATGATTGTCTTGGTCGCCATAGCAAGCACTGGTGTTGGCGCATTAATTGCGGCAATAGTGGCTTTATTAGACATTATTTCTATGATTGCTTGTAGATACTTAAGCGACAAACAAATACGGAGTACTGCAGGACAATGGTTGTGCGGTGGTATTTCAGGAATTGCAGCCAAATTTCTCAGTCCGTATGCTGCGTCTATTGTCATCGATCCAAATGACCCGTTTTCTCGCTATCAAAACATTACCGGCGGGGGGGGGCTGTCGCGCAATATTGACGGATTTAGTACCGGAAACAGTTATCGGAATACGCTGGCTGTGACAGATTATATCCAAAAAATGCCTTTCCCCGCACAGTGGCAATCAGCATTTTTTGCTTGGCAATGGAAGAACCTCGACGAACGCGAAACATCGTTTGTATATACACTGAACAACCAACAAATTGACATGCGTAGTAGTGCAGTTCGGGGCAGCCAATTTTCTGATTGGCAAGCCAATAGTGCAAGTAATACCGACTACTATTCAGACGGAGATAAAACATATAAATGGAAAAAAACGTTCAACGTTGAATACACCACACCATTAACTACTTCTGGTATCAATGTACAAATGTCTGATTTATGGCTATCAGAAGCATTCAAAGTGCCGCAACAAACGTGTATTTCAATCCCAAATCCCATAATATTTTGGCCACTAATCCCTATCTGCTGGATCGAAACATTAAACAGCAACCCCAAATATACCAATATCAACGAAACTGACAAAACTATTTTTGACGTATTCCCAGCGACTATCGACGAATTTGTCAGCTTACGCCAAAAAAACAACGGCTATACCTTTGCCTGGACAGACGACACCGTTCAACCAGCATTCCCTGTGTTTGCCGATGCGGACAACGACGGCGTGCCCAATGCCAGCGAATTATTGAATAATACGTTTGACAACGATTGGGATAGCGATAACGACGGGATTTCGGATTATAGCGAAATCAATGTTACATATTCCAAACCAAACGTCATCGACAGTGATAACGACGGGCTAAACGACAGCCAAGAAATCCTCTACGGCACGAACCAGTCAATGCCCGACACTGACGGTGATGGTTTGCTCGATGGCGAAGAAGTCGTCCATGTCGACGCAAATGGCAACATGGTAGGTGGTTGGCAAGTGACCTATGCGATTGTTGCTGGTCTCCCGCAAACAACCTGGACCGGATCAGACCCCACCACTACCGATGGTGACGACGACGGCATTACCGACCTGCGTGAAAAAGTGCTGGGCTGGAGTCCTTATGCCAAAAACAGCGCCGAACTCATCGGTCTGGCAGGCGACGTGCGCGAAGCACTCATCCCCAGCGTGCAATCAACGTTTGAACCTATCAACCCAACAAGTTTTAGTAATACAGGTTACAGCGGAAGCACGATTACCTGCGCTGACGTGGCGAGTTGCCCCGTGACAACCAGCAGTGGTGCGCGCCTCGCAAATACCACGTCGTTGCAGTTTGATGGTAATGACAAGCTTGACGCTGGGAGCGGCCCACACGCCACATTTGATTCCCAATTCACCCTTTCGCTGTGGGTCAAGCCAACCTCCCAAAGCACCCCACAGACTATCTTTGTGCAACCAGGGCATATTGGCGTGTTTCGCACTGTCCAAGGCAACGTAGAAGTCAAACTATCAACGAACGCACCGAATGGGGCAACAAGCGGTGCGGACTGGACGTACCAACAAACCACCAACGCAGTCCTCCCCGTAAACACCTGGACTAATTTGGTGGTGACATACGCCAACAACACCGTGATAGTCTATATTAACGGCAGTGAAAGTAGTCGTTTTTTCACCAGCGGAATGCTCTTTGATAAAAGCACGGGCAACAATAATTTGACTATTGGTGGTTCGTATATTAACAGTGGAACAACTCGTTACTCGGGCATGCTCGGCATGCTCGATGATATGAGCATCTACCGTATCGCCTTGAGCGCCAAAGAAGTAGCACTGCTCGCCCAAGATAAACTCGAGAATGCCAACAACGACTTGATTGTGCGCCCAGGCGATCGCATCTATAGCAACATTACCACCAGCAACAAATTGCTGGGGCGGTCGATGCAAGGCTATACCACCGTCACCGCACAATCAGCCAAAAACGACCACCAAGCCAGCCAAATGACCGCGCTGGGATTGCCCGCCAATACCAGTGCGGCAATAGAAAACATCATCGAAGTACCAGGCGCGTTGAATCCTGTGACTGCCACCAATAGTTATGTCAACAGTTGTGTATTTCCACGCACCGAACTCTGTGTCAAATTGGACGAAACGAACACGACGTTCCCACTAAAATTTAGTGATGTGTCACCTAATCAGAGTGTGTTGACTTGTGGCAACACCGCGGCCTGCCCCACATTTGTGGCATCCAACTGGAAATTTACATCCAACACCGACATGGCGACCTCGGCCAGTGTGGGCAATGCTATTAGTAGTAGAGATTTCACGGTATCGCTGTGGGTCAAACCCGAAGATCAATCGGTGGCAAGTCGCACCATAGTGATGAGCAAAAACAGCAATGCGGTGCTCAAATTGGCCCTTGCCAACGAAATCCCACAATTTACCATTGGCAGCACGACGTTGGCGTCCAGCACCGCACTGGGGATTGGGCAATGGCACCACCTAGTGTTCCGCTTGATGTTGGGCAAACGCCAAATTTTCGTCAACGGCGTGAATGTTGCCAGTGACGCCGCCGTCGTCTCCTATCCAAGCAGTGCCTATGGCGAACTGCGCATCGGCAAAGATGCCACCACAAATTCATTGATGGGCAGCCTACGTGATATTCAGATTAATTCACTGGCCCTCAGCGACAATGACATCGCTGCCCTCGCCAAAACCTGCGAAGACCCACGCCTCATAGCCTGTATGCCGTTTACGGGGAGTGACGTCGCCACCCAAAGTATCGATTATTCACGCTATGGCATCGACCAAGGGGTCGCCCTTAACTGTAGCGGTTGTACCACCAGCAACAATAGCGAAATTAGCCTTAATTCCAGTACCACGGCCAGCTTGCCCAATGGATATGCGTCACTAATCAACGATCATGATTTTTCGATCATGCTGAAAGTCAAATTGGCAAGCATCGCAGGCACCCAAACCATCTTGAAATCAAGCGATATTACCGGCACCGGCAACCAGCTGTTGCTTCAAGTGGTCAACGGTCGTCCCACCGTCGTGCGCAAAAACGTCGTGGCCGGGGTAACCACTAGTAGCGATAGCGCGAGCCTTGACAACCTGACCATGAGTGTGGGCACATGGTATATCCTGACAGCCAAACAAAGTGACGGGCGCCTCAGTATGACGGCGTATGCGGCCAATGGCAGTGCCCTGCAAAGTGCCAGCAAAGAAATCGCAGCCACAGTGTTGACCCAAGCCCAAGAACCATTAACCCTCGGCACCATCGGGTTGAGCGTCGATTTGCTGCGCATGTATCGTACGGGGTTGATGAGTGCCAACATGGAAGCCTTGGCGCGCTATGCATTGTTTGGCAACCTAAGTATCAACCTCAATCAAGCACCCCAATCCGATAGCATGCCGATTACCGTCGAAGCACGCACCAAAATCATTGTGCCCGATGCAAATTTTGAACGTATCCAGGGTAATTGTGATGAATCTTCGGCCGTATTGTGCGTGCCGTTTGATCGCGACATGAATACTGCTTACCCCGATTCCATGGCGAATGCAACAGTGACGCAATCATCGCTTGCATCATGGGTTTATCCTGCGCAAAATGCCATGGATAAAAATTTCGGCACGTTCAACCACACGAACGCTGACGCGAACGCTTGGCTTCACTTCGACCTAGGACAGGTTCGCGATATTGCGACGGTCACCATTTATGATCGCGCCGATTGTTGTCAAACCCGGTCGGATAGCGCAAAAGTTTTTGTCAGTACAGAGCCAATGGGGGGGCGCACGCCAGGCGGTCTGATTGCCCAAGGTGGCGCTTCCACTTGGAAAAATATAAAGTGCGACAATCAAAATCAAACACAAGTGTGTGCGTCAAAAAACGTATTTGATGTCACATTCCCGAAGGGCACACGTGGACGCTATGTGTATATTACGGTAGCAAATAATCACTTGCATTTCCGCGAAGTTGTCGTGAACAGTACGAGTGACATCCAATCCTGTAACCGTACCAATACGTGCCCCACATTCAACGCAGGTGGCAATGAATTTGTCAGTGCCAACAAACAATCAATCACCCTCAGTGCGAATCTTTCTCAAACGACATTCAATGGCACAAAAAGCTATACGATCATGAGTTGGATCAAACTCAAAGATCCCGTGGCCAAAAATGTTTTGATTGGTGACAACAGTGGTATCGCAGATGGGCCGCTCAATACCGACTCAAACTTCCGCGTGGAAGGGGGCATTTTGCGCGTCGGGCCAACCGCATGCACCGACTGCACGTATTATTTGTCCGATGGCGTCACGCTAACCACAGGCCCCGCAGTAGACAGACCACTTGTGGCAAATACGTGGTATCACATCGCATTGGTACGCAGTGGCACCACGCAAACAATCTATCTCAACGGCGTGCGGTATATGTCAAAGGCAACGGCATATGTGTTCAACAATGTGCGCCAAATGGAAATCGGCGGCGCTTCGGGGCAATTAAACGGCAGCTTACGCGATTTCCAAATTCACAATACAGCCCTAACCGTCAGCCAAATCAAACTCAGCGCGTCAAGTCCCGCATTTGAATTGCGGATGCCATTGGATGAGCCTGCCCTGAGTACTACCTTTAGCGATGTACTTACCACCGGATTGCAACTGGAGTGTGTGGCGGCCTGTCCGCTCAGTGGCGTGCCGGGACGCGACAATCGAGCTGTGCGCTTTAGTGGTAATCAACCACTCCGGCTTAGCAATGCAGCCAATGCATTTGCGTCGTATTTAAAAGTAGTCGACACAAATTCAATCTTGCCACAAAAAACGTTTAGCCTCAGTATGTGGGTCAAACCAACGAAAAACGGGGTATGGTTGCTCGGCAACGACACCATCAATCAAATGATGCGGCTCGGGATTGATGCGAATGGCTTTGTCAGCTACGAACATGCTTATGCCTGTTACAACGCCTTTTGTTGGCCCAAGACGCCGTTGCGCTCAGCAACCAAACTCCCATTAAATACCTGGTCACATATTAATGTTGTGCAGTATCCTGAGAGTGGTGGTTATTGTGGGATGAATTATTCCACAGCAGCTATATCCATCAATGGTATATATAGCAACTCAGGCCTCACAATTCCTGTCCGTATGTGTTCAATCACATACGCCGAAACCAACGTGCCGATTACGGCTTCCAGTAGCGCGAATACCATTATAAACAGCGCGGGTCAGACATCCCCCCAATTGGCTAATTTGAACAATTATTCATCAACGAGCCCCAAACCACCGGCAACGATTACTGATCAAAACAAACAAGGCTGGACGTTTGTTCCAGAAACCAACCAAGGCATTACATTCGGTGATACGGGTCGTTTGACCAATAGCACTGCAGCAACGATTGCCTTTTGGGTCAAGCCGCTGGGGTTGACAACAGATGAACGATTACTCGTCCGCGATGGTCAGTATTATTTTCGCTTAGTCAATAATCGCTTATATTTTGCGTTTTATACGCAATATAGTGGTTGGACAGATTATGACACGACCTTTACGTTGACTTCAAATGTTTGGCAACATGTTTCGTTGACCTATGAAGGTCCTTCTGGGAATTGTAACAACACGTGTAATAGCTTAGTCATCCGAGCCGGCACACAGAGCAAGATTTTCCAATTACAAGGCGCTATCTTTAGTCTTCCGGGCTACGAAACTAGACCCTTACTGGTCGGCTTTACTGGAGACAATACATCCCTTACACACAACTTCTCGATTGCAAATATATTTGTCACGCCACGCAAGCTCAGTGATGATGAATTAACCGCATTACAAAGCGAAAATTTCACTCCCGACAATTTGCGCAAATACGGCAATGTCGACCCGGCGAATAGTACCCTCAATATCGGCGAAACATTTGTGGGCGACATGGACGAATTCCGTATTTCACCAGTCGTAAACGCGAATGACAACCAAACGCAAGTCAAGCAAGCACCCAATTGGAACCTGAGCTTTGAAGATACGCTGAGTAGCAGTCAAACCAAAGTGACAAACGGGTTGACGGTCACCACTCCCATCAATAGTGTGGTGCTACCAGATGATGTGCCAGGCCGCGCCGGGATTGGACGCTTCAACTACGCTGCCAACTGCACCAACCCTGACATCAGTGGAGCCAACTGTCCAGTCGCAGATACCCTCGGCATGGAAGGGATGGCCAGTACCTTCAATGGCCAAGACACCCTGCTCCAGGTCAATAATGCCACTACTATCATCAACGATATCAAAAACGGCGGTACCGTACGTTTGATGATTCACCCAGACAAAACCGTGGGCAACCAAACGGTGTTGTATTACGGCGATAGCGTCGGTACCACCATCCCCTTGCGTGTGCGCCTTGTGGCAGACAAAGTGGAAATCAAAATCGGCACGCAAGTCTTTACTAGTACAACTTCACTCCCAATTGCCTGGAACCAAATCGCCTTCCGCTTCGGTAGCAACGGCTTCCGTTACTACCAAAACGGCACCCTCGACACCGGCGCGAGCGCCACATCAGATAGTGCAGTGACGCTGACCAGCGATGCCAGCTACAAATTACGCATCGGTGGAGTGGGCAAAGTCGCCGGTGTCTTTAGCGAGATGTTTGACGGCAGTATTGACGAGATTAGCCTGACTCCCACCGAATCAGATGATGCCAAAATCTACCGTATCGCCCGCGCGCAGTTTTCGCAAGCTATCACCAAATCCAAGGTGGCAGAACTGACCATTGATGCCGATGCACCGGTCATAACCATCACCAACCCACAATATACGTCGCGTATTCCGATCCAATTTAGTGTCAAGACCAGCGATCCGACGTCGTCGGTGCAAAAGGTAACCACGGCGATTACCAGTACCCTCAGTGCTACCGGCAGTATTATTGCAGCGAGCACCACCGAAATTCCTTCCGCTGCCTGTACCGACACCGTGGGGGGCATCAATTACTGTCCCACCTTCCAAGTCAATCAAACGGCGACCGTACCCGTCGAAGGCAAATACGGCATTGTCGTCACAGCCGCCGATGCGGTCAACAATACCAGCACTCAGAAATCGTTGATATATGTCGACACCACTGCCCCGACGGCAAGCTTGATGCGTAATAGCGGCACCTACACCACCAGCCGCACGCTGGATCAAAATAATCATCACCTGATGTTGCGCTTCACCGTGAGTGATCCGTGTATTGGATACACCAGCTGTAGTGTTGCAGGCAGTGGCGTAGCGGCAGTCAGCGTCAATATCAAAGAGAGTGGCGGCCGCACCATCAATCAACTCCCCATCCCCGCAACACGCAGCAATGGTGCGTGGGTAGCCGATGTCGAGTTACCCTTTGGCGACCCCTCCGGCTTCTACCAAGTCAGTGTGATTACCACCGACAACGTGGGCAATCGCAAGGAAGTAATCGTGGCTGGTGAAAACAGCCCGATTGAAGTCGACAACACCCCACCCCAAGATGTCATTGCCTCGCCATCACCGTACGATGACAATACCTATTTCATCGGGAATCAGGCGTTGACTGGGCGCGTGTCCGATTATGTCGATGGTCGCGCCGCCATTCATCAAGGGCTGCGGGTCCGGCTTGATTTCGAAGCACCTGATGGTGCCAGCGTCTTTGATAATCGCGGTGACAGTCGCTACAACGCCAGTTGTACGATTTGTCCCACCGTGGCACTTGATAGCACCGACGCCAGCAAACGGGTTGCCCGGTTCAACATAGATCGGAAGAGCACACGTCTGAACTCCAGTCACCGATGTTTATCTCG
>CALFIC010000194.1 GCA_937876225.1 uncultured Chloroflexota bacterium
ACATCAACTTCCCGAGTATTTTTGCGGCGCTCCAGGGATTTGCGCATCACCCCCGCCTCATCCTCGAACTCAGCAATCATCACGACATTCCTCAGAGTTGGCTATATTTAAAAAATCTTGGGCTGGTAGTGTAATTGATACCCAACAAAAACCGCGCCTTAGCATATTGCCAAGGCGCGGTTTTGTGTGGGAGATTATTACCCAGCGATCAAACTCGCATCGCGGTTCTTTTCGCCTTCTTCGAGCAACATAATCGGAATACCGTCTTCGACGGGATAGCGATAGCCGTTGCGACGATTGACCAACCATTCGCGGCCATCGGCATCACTGATTAATTCAATGGAGCCTTTGTCGCCTGGGTCAGCCAAAATAGCCAACAAATCGGGGCTCACCGAGCGTTTGGGGTTGTTGGCGGGGGCGGCTGCATCAGCAGTGCTTTCTTGGCGTACGGCACGATAGACCACCAACGCCACACCAGCAACGATCAACAAACCGAGCAAACGGAAAATACGTTTCATTCTGTCTCTCCTTCATTATTCCATGATGTTATTGTAACGCCATCTGTGGCAAACCGCACAGGATTTTGGGTGCGGCGCAACAAGCGGGGTCGACCAACCGATTCTGGGGACCATGGAGTCGGGGGCGTATCAGGGCTCCGCCATACCAAAAACTCATGGATTACGTTGCCTTTTTGATCATAGCGCACACTCAAA
This sequence comes from uncultured Chloroflexota bacterium, assembly GCA_937876225.1. GTDB lineage: Bacteria > Chloroflexota > Chloroflexia > Chloroflexales > Roseiflexaceae > UBA965. The sequence continues at coordinate 714 of CALFIC010000194.1, forward strand.
AAAGGACAGCGTTGGTTTTGGCGGCGACCTGTCGTCAAATCAGTGATAACATCGGTCCATGTCCCCACATTAATGTACGTCTGACGCTCATTCATGATGACTTGTTGCGCCATATGGGTATGCCCACAAATAAATAATACCGTATCTTGGTACGTCGTATTGTGGGCAATTTTGACCATTTCACGCAACACCGCGACGTTAAATTCGCGCACTTCACGCAACAATTGCCGGCGTGATTCACGTTCGATATGCGCCATCAAGTAGGGCGGTACTGTTTCGCGTTGGCGCGTCGCTCGTCCTTCGATAACCCGCCGCACCGTATCGAGGGCGCGGCGTAGTCGCCGTTGGTTTTCGAGATGTCTGACGGTGGTAGCAGATTCGTTGAGGGTTTCACTGCGGCGATAGGCGAGTGGCACCAACATACTGCGCACGGCCAACACCACCCCGCGCGTCACGAACCGTACTACTTGCCAGTCACGCAAATGAGCCACACTCAACAAATGCCACAAAAACGCCGAACTCGGTTTGACATTGTCAATGAACGGCGCAACTGGCAACGGCGAACGTTCGAGTGGGTTAATCACACTTTTGACGGCAAAAGTGCCACGCACCAATTCGAACGGCTGACTAATCCCTTCGAAGCGCACAAAACTATTCCATGGCTCGAATTGATTGCCGTGCTCGATGAACATGCCATCACCAAAGTAGCGCGTACAAAAGCGCAAGCGTTCATCTTCGGGAGCAAGTCCCAGTTTTTGGCGTAGTAGATTTTTGGCAGCGTGATAATGCAATTCAAAATCATGATTACCAATCATCAATGTCAAATAATTCCCCGGTTTGCGCACAAATGTCGCCAGGGCTTGGATAACGAGTGGATGGGCCGCCATGATGGCTGCAAGGCGACGTTGCGCAGCCTGCCCTGTCCATTCAAAGTCAGGGACATCACTGAGTGTGACCTGCAAAAACTCAAACGTATCACCTGCCAAAATGAGTTCGGTCGGCTCCGTCATCGCATAGAGCTGCACAAAATCGACAAATTGACTATCGGCGTTGAAATCATCGAGCCGATCGCCCCCACCGAGGTGCAAATCGCTGACAATCAACCGTCGCACCCCGAGTGCGGTATCATCGCCTAGTAATTCGCCTGTCGCATCGGCGGTAGGGCGCAATACCACCGGACGCAAGCGTGTCAGCACAAAGCGCAACGACAACGCCATAGTCATCACTGCGCCAATCCAACTCCACCAACGACGTTGCATTACACTACCTCACTTGTCGATTTGGCCAAATCAATAAACGCAGCAATCAAACCGTTATCTTTGTAGCCAGCCCGTTCGACACCACTACTCACATCCACACCCCATGGTGCCACTTGCTGGATAGCAGTCCTGACATTGCCAGGCGTCAATCCTCCCGCCAGGACGATGCGTCGTTGATTGGCCAACGCCGTAGCCGCATTCCAATCTGCAGACTCACCAGTACCACCAAACTGGGTGGCAGTGATTGGCGCATCCACCAAAGGGGTAATCCGCGTATCGCTAGCAGTCAGCCATGCGGCTTCATCGGTACTGCCATTGAGGCGGAGTGCCCGCCAAATCGGCATCACCGGTAATTCGGCGACGATGTCGTAGGATTCGGTACCGTGAAGTTGCACCACATCAAGCCCACACGTTGCCACCGTGGCGGCAATCGTGTGGGCTGATTCGTTGACAAACAATCCCACTACCTGCGTGGTATACCCTGCATCACGCAGGGTGGCCACGAGGCGTTGGGCGGTACTGAGTGAGACTTGCCGCCGGCTCGGTGCAAACACCAAACCGACATAATCGGCTCCAGCTGCCGCTGCCACGAGCAGATGTTCGGGGGAGCGCAAGCCACAGATCTTGACAATAGTCATCGCTACTCCGTGGTTTTTTTGCGGCGACGAGGCGTCGCACGGGTCGGTTCAGGGGTGGCGGTAGGCGCAACAGGTGGCGTCAACTCTGCGGTTTTCGCAGGCGTAGCCGGCGTTGCTTTGGGCGTGCGCCGTTGATTCGGTTTCTTGACTTCTGTTGCAGGTACGGGCGGCGGTGCAACAATCTCCGGTGTAGTATCTTGGCGTTTGGTACGCCTTGG
>CALFIC010000195.1 GCA_937876225.1 uncultured Chloroflexota bacterium
GAAGACTTGCGTTGCTCATGAAAAAAACCTCTGGCAAAAAAATACTCTCTTCATCATACAATACCCAACTGTCACTCATTCATTATTGCCAAATACTTATTAAATAAGTATACTGTGCATATCTCGACTACATATAACAGAGGAATCCCATGCAACGACGAAAATTTTTGGCAATCATAGCGAATTTGGCTGTGTGGCCGGCAGTAACGGCATGCAGTGCCCCTACAAGCAGTGGCTTAAATCTGACTGTCGCGTCTTCGCTCAACAGCGTGATGCAAGCGCTCGACAAGGCGTATCAATCAACCAAAAACACTCCCGCCGCCAGTATCCAAGCAGGTGGCTCGGGGGCCCTCGCCCAACAAATCATCGATGGGGCGGCGAGTGATGTGTTTGCCGCCGCCGATCATGCCTCGATGGACAAAGTGGTGGCTGCGAAGCTGATTGATGCCAGTGCCGTCAAGGTCATCGCACACACGGCGTTGGTGGTGGCGGTACGACCGGGGGCAAATGTGCCTGATTTGGCTGCCTTGGCCACGGCTGGGGTCAACGTGGTGATGGCCGACAAAACTGTCCCGGCCGGCAAATATGGCCTGACGTTGCTCAAAAACCTCGCCAAAACGTATGGTGCCGACTACGAAACCCACGTTACTGCCAATGTGGTCTCTTATGAAGCCAATGTCAAAGCGGTACTACAAAAAGTGACCAACGGCGATGCCGATGCCGGGATTGTCTATGCCAGCGATGTGGTGGCACTGGGTGATAAAATACAGGTACTCACGATTCCTGCGGAATCAGCGGTGATTGCCGAATACGTAGCGGCACCCTTGCGCAACGCGGCGAGCAATGCCGCCGATTTCGTGGATTTCATTACCAGCGACAGCGCCAAAACAATTTGGCAACAGCATGGCTTTACGGTATAATCGCAGATTGTGGATGAACGTATGCCCCTAAAAAACCGGCTAGTCGTGGTGCTGGCCCTACCGCTGCTCGCGCTCCTCAGCCTGCCGTTGCTGGGGTTGCTGGGGCGCAGTAGTGTCAGCGACGTCTGGCAGGCACTGGGCAGTGATGCCGTCCAGCAAGCGCTAGGACTGAGCATCATGACCAGTGCCATTACCTTGGTGCTGTGTGTGGTACTGGGCACACCACTGGCAATTTGGCTCAGCCAAGGCACGCACCCGTGGGCGACGTTGATTGTCGATCTGCCCACGGTGTTGCCACCAGCGGTAGCCGGGCTGGCGTTGCTCAGTCTGTTTGGCCGCACAGGATGGATTGGCAGTCATGGATTGTTGCTGGCATTTACCACTACGGCGGTGGTGATCGCGCAATTGTTTGTGGCGGCACCGTTGTATGTACGCGCCACGGTAGTGGCACTCAATGGCATCGACCGCGACATCGGCCACGCCGCCACTATCGATGGTGCCGATATGTGGCAACAATGGCGCTACATCACGATTCCGTTGGCGTGGCCTGGCATCCAAGCGGGCATCGCGCTGGCGTTGGCGCGGGCGCTGGGGGAATTCGGGGCCACGGCATTGTTTGCCGGGAGCCTGCCTGGCCGCACCCGCACCCTGGCCTTGGCAATCTATGTGGCCGCCGAAACAGAGCCGGCAGCGGCCATCGCAATGAGTGTGGTGCTCTTATTCACCGCTATGGCACTGTTATTTTTTATGAAAAATAAAAATGACGTGGTGCAATAACCCACAAATAGCTACAGGGTATTGATACGGTTGCATCAACACCCTGTGCATAACAAAAATTAGCATCCACCAATAAACTACAAATTCACCCCTTGTAGGCTTGCCAGCACGCCGATTTCGCCGACATGGAGCGAGGGGTGGAGCGTGGTGTAGTTGACCACAAATTGATCAACCGTGAGGCTACCCCAATAGCTGACCACCCCTTCGGCGATGGCAGGGATACAGACGGATTCACCGATGACCACTGCCCGCATGTGGGCTTCGTCCCAGCGTTGGCCGGTGCGGGCCACATCAAAGGCGTTGAGCGAGGTGGTGCCTTGGGCAGCCACCGCAGCAGCGTACTGTTGCAGTTCGGCGAGATTGATGTGTTGTGACAGCACGTCGACATCGGCGCTCGCCATGGCCGTGCCCATGTCACCGTAGGGGATGGCGAGGCGTTTGGTCCAATCTGATTGCGCATGGACTTGGGGGACGTTGGCCACAAAGCGGCTCAAGGTGATGTCTTCGATGCGCAATAAATGCCAAATGTTCCACACAATCGAATTGGTGGTGGCAGTTGGGCGGGTGCGCAACTGGGCTTCACTTAGTTTTTCAAAAAAGCGCGGAATGGTGTTGCCATGGAGGTGGGCGTGGTTGCGCTTGATGGCGTCAATCATGGAAAAACCCTTTCTGTCAGATGCATCGCTATGTCGGCAAAAAACTACTTATTGTACATTGGCCAAAATTTGGCGCTGGCGCGCTCGTACTGTACCGGGTAATGGGCTGGTTCGCCCAGCGCCACAGCCGCCCGCCACGGCCAATGGGGATCATCGAGGAAGGCTCGTCCGAGGGCGATTTGGTCGGCCTCACCATTCGCCAAAATTTGTTCGGCCACCAAAGGATCGCTAATCATCCCCACAGCACGGGTGGTAATGCCGACTTCGCGTTTGACGCGGGCGGCAATCGGCACTTGGTAGCTGGGGGCCACCGCGACTTTGGCATCAGGTGAGGCACCACCACTCGACACACAGATGAAGTGCAAGCCGGCGGCGTGGAGCATGGCAGCTTGGGCGACGGCATCATCGGGGGTCAAGCCCTCGGCATGCCAGTCGGTACCGTTGATACGCGCCCCAAAAGCGATGTGGGCAGGGATAGCCGATTGCACCGCCTTGACCACGGCCAGGGGCAACGCCATGCGCCCGGCAAAGTCACCGCCCCATTGATCGCTGCGTTTGTTAGACAACGGCGACACAAAGGATTGGAGCAAGTAGCCGTGGGCCAAATGGAGCTCGATGCTATCGACACCGGCAGCCACGGCGCGCACGGCAGCATCGCGGAAGGCGGTAATGATGCGTTGGATGCCCGCGTCGTCGAGTTCGATGGGCACTTGCCAATTTTTGTCATAGGGGATGGCGCTCGGGGCGACGACATGCCAACCACCCGCCTCGGGCATGATTTGGCCGTGGCCTTGACCGGGGGTCGGTGACGAGGCTTTGCGGCCGGCATGGCCTAGTTGGACACCAAATTTGACGTGGGGCGCGACGGATTTGGCGAAGCTGATGACGTGAGCCATGGCACGCATCGAGGCATCGGAATACAATCCGAGGCACCCGTGCGAAATCCGTCCGATGCGTTCGACGCCGGTGGCTTCAATCACCACCAAGCCAGGGCTGGCGCTGGCCATGGCGGTTAAATGGGCAAGATGCCAGTCAGACATGACACCGTCGTTGGCTGAATATTGGCACATCGGCGCTACCGCGATGCGGTTGGCGACGGTCAACGGACCGAGCTGGAGCGGACTGAACAAGTGGGTGGTCATCAACGTCTTCCCTGATATACAATAAGACTATATTCCATGGGCATCATACCATGAGCCATTACCACAAAGAATTTTTCACTCCATGAACACACTACAATTTTTTGATACCCACGCCCACTTGTGTAGTAGCCAATTTGATGACGACCGTGCCCTCGTATTGCAACGGATGCAGGCGGCAGGGGTCATACGCCACCTCGAAATCGCCTATAGCCTCGAGTCAGCCCGCCGCGTCGTCGAATTTGCCACGGCAACCGACCAATGCTGGGCGGTGGTGGGGGTACAACCCAATCACCCCGAAGATGCGTTGCAGCCTGATTGGATTGCCCAACTTCGCCAGATCGCCCAGCACCCCAAAGTGGTGGCGATTGGCGAAATCGGCTTTGACCACTTCCACCACAAAGCGCCAGTTGACGTCCAAGAGCAGATTTTTCGCCAACAAATCACGCTCGCAGCCGAGCTCAAACTCCCCATCGTCATCCATAGTCGCGATGCTCACGCCGACACCCTGCGGGTGCTGCGTGAGGTACGGCACCCTTATGGTGTCGTAATGCATTCGTTTGCGGGGGATTTGGCGTATGCCCGTGAATGCATTGCGGTGGGCTGTACGTTGTCGCTGAGTGGCCCAATTACCTTCCGTAATAATCAGGCCATGCAACTGGTGGTCCAGCAACTTGATTTGGCGCATCTGATGATTGAAACAGATAGTCCGTACCTGGCACCGCACCCCTACCGTGGCAAACGCAACGAGCCGACCTATGTGGTACAGGTTGCCCAACAGATTGCGTTGCTCCACGAATGTAGTATCGACCACGTCGCCCAACAAACTTGGCAAAACGCCTGTCGGGTGTTTGGGTTGCCGGTGGCATAGCAAACTAGCTATAGCGCGCTGATTGCATAGCGTGCTAGAAAGAACCCCGCATGCGGATTTTGTTGATTGGTCCCACCACACCCCACCGTGGTGGAGTAGCCCACTTCACCAGCATGCTGAGTAATTTTTTGCATCAGCAGCATATAGTAACGACATGGGGCTTTGCGCCACTCTACCCCGCCTGGCTCTTCCCGGGCAATACGGCCGCTGACCCGAGTCAACAGCCGATTGCCTGTCAAGTCGACCGGTGGCTTGATGGCGGCAATCCGCTGTCGTGGTGGCGGGCCTGCCGCCAGATTGCCCCCGGTCAATTCGACCTCATCATCTGGCAATGGTGGACACCGTATTGGATCCCGTTGATTTGGTTGTTGTCCCTAGCAGCCCGCCGCGCCCGCATCACCACCATCGCTATTAGTCATCAATTGGTGGAACCTGATGCAGCCGCATGGCAACGCTGGTTGGCCCAGGTGATGCTCCAGCGCGCCGATGGGGTAATTTTTTTGGGGAATCATGCCACCCAATTGCCCAACTGGCAACGCCCGTGGCGAGTCACACCATTACCCATTCATGCGGCGGTGGTAGGGAGTACTATTCCAGACCAACCCACGGCGCGGCAACGCATCGGGGTGCCAGTTGATGCCCAGATTGCATTGTGTTTGGGGTTTGTACGACCCTACAAAGGCATCGACACTATCATCAGCGCCATGGCCACCAGCCCACACACCTATCTTTTGCTCATTGCCGGGGAATGGTGGCAAGCTCGCCAACCTATAGAAGACTTGATTCGGCGCCACCAGCTGAAGCAACGCGTCATCATCCACGACCACTATATCGCCAACGAGCAGATTGTCGATTATGTGCAGGCGGCTGACCTGCTCGTGTTACCATATCGCAGTGGCAGTGTGAGTGGTGTGGCGACGTTGGCGGCCACGGTGGGATTGCCGATTATCGCCAGCACCGTCGGTGCGATTGCCAATCAATCGGGTGTGGTCGCCCGAATTGCACCGAATCAGCCATCAGCCTGGCAGGCTGCCGTCACGCAGTTTTTTACAAAAAAATCAGCTCGGGTAATCCCAATACATGACACCACGTGGCAACAATTACAGCAGGCAATCGAAGAGGTGTGGAATGACTGTAACGCCTAAACTCGCCGTGGTCATCCCCGTCTACAACGAGCTCCACACCTTGGAAGCCATCGTCACTAAGCTCGGGCAACTACCCTTTGCCATTGAAGTGATTGTGGTCGATGATGCCTCGACGGATGGTACCCGTGCGGTGGCTCAACGGCTCGCAGACACCCACACCATCCAGCTCGTATGCCACGCCCACAATCGTGGCAAAGGGGCGGCCATCCGCAGTGCCTTGGCGCTGGTACAGGCGCCGGTGGTCGTCATCCAAGACGCCGACCTCGAATACGACCCCCACGATTTCGTGGCGATGCTGGCCTGTATTGATGCCGGCGCAGACGTAGTCTATGGCACCCGCTTTGGACGGGGAATGCCACACGGCATGCTACTAACCCATTTTGTGGCCAATCGACTGTTGACCTTTTGTTTCAATCTATGCTACGGCAGTCGCCTGAGTGACCTCGAGACTTGCTACAAAATGTGGCGTACCACCGTGCTCGCCGGTATTAGCATCGACAATGACCGCTTTGACATTGACCCCGAACTAACTGCCAAAGTGGTACGAAGCGGTCACCTCATCCACGAAGTAGCAGTGGCGTATCAGGGCCGTCCCTATCGGGCTGGCAAAAAAATCAGACCGCGTGATGCATTCAGTGCATTGACGGCGATATGGCGGTACCGGCGCTGGCACAAATAACGCCGGTGTCCACGAGGATAGATTATGCGTGTTGTTATGCTGAGTACCAGTGCGAGTCACCACCCTAGCCCCCGCGGGCGCTGGTTGCCATTGGCACGGGCGGCAGCGGCGCAGGGCGTGGCGGTCACCTTCCTTGGACTCCACCCCCATTACCATACATTACCGGCACGTATCAGCCACGATGCAGGAGTCACTATCCAGCATGTGGCCCAGATGCACGTCGATGGCAGCGGTGCGTTGCGGGGCATGCGGTTATATGGCACGGCACTAGTGGCCGCTTGGCAGTTAGCCCGGTATGCTATCGCTCATCGGCCTGAGGTGATTTGCCTTTGCAAAGCCCAACCCATCAATAGCCTCGCCGCCCTGATTGCCCAACGCTGGAGTGGGGCGCAGCTCATCCTCGATGTCGACGACGACGAAGCCGATTCCCACCAGTTTGCGCATGCCTGGCAACGCCAGCTGGTGGCGTGGGGCGAGCAGTCCATCCCACGCCACGCCAGCACGATTACCACGGCCAGCGCCTGGTTGCGCCAGCGCTACGGCAGCAATGCCCTGCACGTACCCAACGGGTTATATCCGGCCCAATTTACACCAGCAAAGATGAGCGACCAAATCGCATTGCAACAGCGCTACCAATTACCGCCACGCTACCTACTCTACTTTGGCAATCTGGCGACACGGAGCCATGGCGTTGATTTGCTGCTTCGGGCGTTCGCACAAAGTACGACCCAGCTGCCACTCGTGATTGCCGGTGATGGCCATGAGCGTGCCGCATTGCAACAACTCGCAGAGCAGCTAGGGATTACCGCGCGGTGTCTGTGGCTTGGACAGGTTGCGCCCACAGACATCCCCATATTATTGGCACGGGCCCACGTGAGTATCGACCCTGTCCCCGATACAATTGCCGCCGCCGCCCGCTTCCCCCTCAAAATCTGCGAAAGCCTAGCCCAAGGAGTGCCGGTCATCACTAGCCCGGTGGGAGATCGGGCGACACTCGTCGGGGAGGCTGGAATCTTGGTGCCGGCAGGGGATAGTCAGGCACTAGCGGCGGCACTGACTCAAATAAATACCCAAGGATGGGATCCCGCCCAAATCCAAGCCCAAGTACGCCCGTTACAATGGGCAGAGGTGGCACCACGCTGGTTGGCACATCACCGCTTAGTGAGGGACGCATGACCATATCGATAGTCATCCCGACCCGCAATCCAGACCACTGCACGCAATTAATTGCCCAATGTCGCGCTTACGGCTATCACGACATTGTGGTGGTACACCCAGCCGACACCCCAGCCCCTCGTGATGCCCGAAGTATCACCACGGACGGTTTGGTGAGTGCCGCCGCAGCACGCAATCGCGGGGTGGCAGCGAGTACTGGCGAGTATCTTTTTTTTGTGGATGATGATGTGTGCTTGTTGACGGATGTGCCGCAGCGCCTCGCCTATTGCCTGCAGAGTCCGCATATCAGTGCAGTCGGTGCCGTTATCTATGATGCCCGTACAAACGACTACTGGATACGGTGCTTGCACCGGGTGATGGCCGCCGGCCAACACAACACACGAGTACGCCATACCCCCACATTACTAGTAAGTATGGCGCTACTCGTACGGCGCCGAGATTTCGACACCTGCCACGGATTCGATACCGCTTATGCCGGGGCTGCTGGTGAAGATGCCGATTTGAGCATCCGTATCGCCCAATACGGGCATTTGTATGTCTTGCCCCAAGCAGGGATTAGCCATCACCCCACGCCAGCGGGATGGTGGAGTGCCACCTGGCGCATGTTTGAGTATGGCGTCGCGTGGCCAACAGTCGTGCGCCACAACCCCCAATTCAAATCACCGTTACACCAATTGGCCCGTGGCTGGGCATTTGCAATCTTGTTGGCATCGCCATTATTGGCACTACAGGCCTGCCTACGCTTACGCCCACGCCTGCCCTATCTGATCGGCTGTTGGTGGTTGCAATGGTGTTGGAGCATCGGAGTCGCCCATGCCCACTGGCACGACCATGACCGATAACGCATTACTCACCATTGTGGTCTGTAGTCGCAACCGCCCTGCGCAACTCCAGGCGTGGTGGGCACACCTCTGCACCATTACCGCTGGCACTACCACAGCGGTAATAGTCATCGATCAATCCACCACCGCCCCACAATTACCCAGCGCCCCCAACCTGCGCGTCATCCATCGTCCTGGGCGCGGGTTGGCGCGGGCCCGCAATCTGGCGCTGGCACAGGCTACCACACCGTACGTGGCCTTTTGTGATGACGATTGTCACCCCGATCAAGATCGGAAGAGCACACG
>CALFIC010000196.1 GCA_937876225.1 uncultured Chloroflexota bacterium
CCACCACCACGCGCACCCCCACCACCACGCGCATCCCCACCACCACGCGCACCTCCACCACCACGCCCACCTCCACCACCACGCCCACCCCGACGTAGGAAGCGTGACGTAAGGACGATTATGCTCTGGCGCACATGCTCATAGGAATGCGTACCGCATAACGCGCCAGAGCAATCGCCCGTGCAGGGCACACCGCCGCATGCTCTACGTGCGCTGTGCGAGACAAAATCCGTTCAAAACTGACGGAAAATAATAGTAAATAGCATAGCGTGAAATGATATGATTGTTTTAGTGTAGAAGCTTTTAAATTAAAGTAGGTATACATTGCGATTTTTGATTATATTGATAGTAATAATAAGTTTAATTCCGGTATCGATTGCCTCTGCCCAACATGCACCGTCAGCATCAGTTGCCCAAGTGGTCACCAAACCGCAGCGCGTGATTATTACCTTGCGGAGTAGTGTTGGTTTGGAATCACGAGATTTTTCGGCTAATCAATTGAGCGTGCGTCGTGCGCAAGTCCAGCAAACCCAGACGTCATTTATTACCCGCCAAAAAACACGCTTACGTGCGATTAAACGGCAGATGACGGTATTCCCAATTATCGTGGCGGATATCAACACCGCTGATATTGCGCTACTCCAAAAAGATAGTGCCGTCCAAAATATCCAAATCGATGTTGCCGTGCCCCCGATTCTGTATGAAACCAATGTGACGATTGGTGCCCGCACCTTGCAAACTGCCGGCTATGGCGGTGCCAATACGTCGGTCGCCGTACTTGATACGGGCGTCAAAAAATCCCATCCATTTCTATCGGGAAAAGTGATATACGAGTATTGCTCATCGACTACTGTGGCTGGGAGCAGTACCACACTGTGTCCCGATGGTACCGAAGAGTCCACTGCGGTAGGCAGTGCCGAACCATGTGCCGACAGTGTATCAAGTGGCTGTATGCATGGTACGCACGTCGCGGGTATCATTGCTGGTAACCGCCTGACGGTGACCAATCCATGGAATAATGCAGCAATAGCAATGTCGGGGGTTGCCCCCGATGCCAAAATCGTCGCAGTCCAGGTTTTTTCCAAATTTACGACGGCGGCCAGTTGTGGTACGGCAAGTTCATGTGTCATGTCCTATAGTTCTGATCAACTCTATGCGCTCGATCATTTGTATCGCAATCGTGCCAGCATTACGCCTCCGCTAGTGGCAATTAACATGAGTTTGGGTGGCGGCAAATATAATGCATTTTGTGATAGTAATGGACTGAAATCATATATTGATCAACTTCGTGCGGTAAATATCGCCACGATTATTGCAAGTGGCAACGATGGGTATACCGATGGCATTGCGGGGCCTGCGTGTATATCAAGTGCGATTGCGGTGGGGGCAAGTACCACATACAAACAAATGTGGGTCGGTTCAACCCAAGACCAGGTGGCATCGTTTTCCAACGCACCGAGTGCGGCAAATAATGCTGCGAATAGTAATGGTGATCGTTTGTTGGATGTGTTAGCACCAGGGTATCAAGTATTGTCTTCGGTGCCAAACAGTACTGCGAACTGGTATGAACCCGCAGGATACGCCTATGAATCAGGTACTTCGATGGCCACCCCACAAGTGGCTGGCTCATGGGCGTTGCTACGCAGTATTTCCCCCAATGCTAGTGTGAGTCAGATTCGTGATTGGCTCTACAATAGCGGCACCATTATCAATGACACGCGCTCGGGTACTACATTCCCGATGCCGCGGATTAATTTGACGGCGGCCTACACGATGCTTAGTGCGACGGCTACGGCGACGAGGACAGCGACCAAGACCCCCACCGGGACTGTAACGAATACTGCCACGCCTACAAATACCATCACGGCGACGAACACGAATACTGCAACGCCTACAAATACCATCACCAAAAGCGCTACGGCGACGACAACCAGTACAAATACCAATACTCCGACGGTGACTATTACCAGTTCACCGACAGATACCATCTATAATTCAGGCATCACTGCCAGCCAATCATCGACATTTGGAAATAATGATGCATCGCTTGCAATCGATGGCAATTATAGTAATTTCACGCATACCAACAACGACACCAATAGCTGGCTCCAACTCGATCTCGGTTATACCCGTGATATTACCAAAGTGATGGTCTATAACCGGACGGGATGTTGTCCTGAACGACTCAATGGAGCAGTGGCATTTTTGAGTAATGTTGATCTCGCTGCGTCAACTGATATCGACTTCAACAAAACCCAAGCGCTCGCATGGCGCAATGTCTTGTGTAACAACCAAACCAGCTGTACTACGTCGGCATTGGGGATTGGCTATCCAGTGACATTCCCCATGGGCACTCGCGCCCGCTACCTCCGCATCCAACTCGAAAACTCGACCCAACCGCTTTCTATTGCCGAAATCGTAGTGTCGGGGCTTTATCAAACCAATACCATTACGCCAACACCCTCAAATACTGCGACAGCAACGAAAACCCCAACCTCGACCAATACGGCCACACGTACGGTAACTGCAACACTTACACAAACGCCTACTAATACGGCAACTACCACACCCACAAATACCATCACCAAAACAGCGACGGCTACGGCTACTGATACAAATACGGCGACGAACACGAATACTGCCACGCCTACAAATACCAGCACCAAAAGTGCCACGGCGACGCCAACCGGTACAAAGACTAATACTCCGACGGTGACTATTACCAGTTCACCGACAGATACCATCTACAATTCAGGTATCACTGCCAGCCAATCATCGACACAATTCGGTGATGATGCATCGCTTGCAATTGATGGCAATTACAACAATTTCACCCACACGGACAACGACGATCATAGTTGGTTGCAACTTGATTTAGGCTATACACGTGATATCACCCAAGTGATTGTCTACAACCGTAACGACTGTTGTTATGAAGAGTTTAGTGGTGCAGTAGCGTTTTTAAGCAATGTTGATCTCGGTGATTCACATGATATGGATTACAACAAAATGCAATCATTGGTATGGCGTAATGTGATTTGTAATAATCAAACGAGCTGTACTACCGAGGCGTTGGGCATCGGCTATACCGTGACATTCCCGGCTGGTACCCGCGCTCGCTACCTCCGCATCCAACTCGAACCCCAGTGGCATCCACTCACCATTGCCGAAATCGTGGTGTCGGGGCTTTATCAAACTAATACTGTTACTCCCACGGCCACCAATACTCCCACGGCCACTAATACTCCCACGGCCACCAATACTCCCACGGCCACTAATACTCCCACGGCCACCAATACTCCCACGGCCACTAATACTCCCACGGCCACCAAT
>CALFIC010000197.1 GCA_937876225.1 uncultured Chloroflexota bacterium
CGATCTAATTCCCCTTCAATGGCCGCGATCTGGCCCTGCGTCCCGAATGGACGGCCTCGGTGCTCCGAGCCTTTAATGCCAATAAATTTGCCGATCATCCGTTGCCGTTGCGGCTCTGCTATACCGGTCCCGTCTTTCGCTATGAGCGACCCCAGCGCGGTACCTGGCGTCAATTCACCCAAGTGGGTGTCGAAATGATTGGCGCGCCGTCGCCCCGTGGCGATGCCGAAATCCTCGGTTTGGCTTGCGCCGGGCTGGTGCAAGTAGGCATCACCGATTTCCATGTCAATCTCGGCCATATCGGCATCATTCGCAGTCTGCTCGGTTCGTTGGGGTTGAGCGAACGCACCCGTAGCGTGCTGACCTGGAGCCTCGAGCGTATGCGCACGCGTGGTGTCGATGCCGTGCGTGATGCCCTGCTCCGCGAAATGGACGGCGAGAGCCAAGGCTTCGATACGGCGATTTTGGCGGGGCTCGACGATGCCCAAGCCGAAGCACTCTTGCTCCACACCTTGCGCTCAATCGGCGTGAATCTGCAGTTTGGCACCCGCCCCCCCGAAGAAATCGTACGGCGCTTGGTGCGTACCATGCGCACCAGCGACCAACATGCTACGGTCGAACGGGCGATTACATTTTTGGCTGAACTCAGCGCCATCCGTGCCACTCCCCACATCGCCATCAACGCCTTGATCGAGCTGATTACCCGCTATGATTTGCCCGACCCCGGTGTGGCACAATTGCAGGCCTTGATTACATTGCTGCCGTTGCATGGAGTCGAGAGCGAGCGCGTCACCCTCGATTTTGGCTTGGGGCGCGGGTTGCACTATTACACCGGCATGATGTTCGAAATCGACGCCCCCAATGGTCTGCAACTTTGCGGCGGTGGGCGCTACGACGAGCTGGTGACTGCCTTGGGTGGCAAACAATCCACCCCCGCCGTGGGCTTCGCCTATGGCCTCGAGCGGGTGGTGCTCGCGGCCCCTACCCCGCAATTCCCCCGTGCCCAAGGAGTGATGGTCATCCCCCAAGAGAGTGACGCCTATACCTACGCTCTGCATATTGCCCATGGCATGCGGGCCTTGGGGGTGGTGGCGGTGTGCGAAATGCGCGAGCGGAGCTTGTTCCAACAGCTGCGTGATGCCCAAAAGCGCGGCCTCGTGCCATTGGTTGTCAATGGTGATGATGAAGCCGCCGGTCTGGTGCAATGGCGCGAACAAGGCGAAATCGTGCGCATGACCATGCTCGATGCCTACCAACGCCTGACGGTGATCTTATGAAATTTGCAATCCTAGGTGCGGGTGGTGTGGGCGCCTACCTCGGCGCGCGCTTGAGTCGGGCGGGTCACCCCGTGGCCTTGATTGCCCGCGGGGCGCATGCCCACGCCATGCAGACTCAGGGGGTGACGGTGCAGACGGCCAATGAATCGTGGCAGGCGCGTCCGGCCTTGATTTGTGATGAACCAGCCATGGTGGGGGTGGCCGATGTGGTGATTGTGGCCGCCAAAAACTATGATTTGGCCGCCGTATTGGCGCATGCTTCACCACTTGTAGGGCCGCGGACGCAGTTTTTGACCCTGCAAAACGGCATCCAAGCCTATGCCCAAGTGGCAGCCATGTATGGCGCCGAGCGCACCTTGGCGGGATTGATTTATTGTGAACTGAGTATCGAAGCGCCTGGAGTAATCCGCAGTGGCATCGAGCCGGTGCGCCTGACCTACGGTCCACTCGCGCCGCTGGTGGCATCGCCGTTGGCGCAGGCCCTCGCCCAAGCCTGCAACGATGCGGGCATTCAGATAACGTTGGTGGCGGATGGGCGCACGGCGGTCTGGAGCAAGGCGATATTTGTGGCGGCCATGAGTGCCGTCAATACGTTGAGTGGCGCGGCGATGGGCCCGCTCCTCGCTGACCCCGAAGCGGTGGCGTTGTTGACTGCGGCCCTGCGGGAAACGCAATTGGTGGCCGAAGCCGACGGTATTACCTTTGCCGAAGACCCCGTCGCCCAATCATTGGCCATCGCCCGTGCCATGCCGGCAACTGCCCGTTCGTCGATGGCACGTGACTTCGCTCAAGGCCGCCCCATCGAAGCCGATGCCTTGAGTGGCGCGATTGTAGCCAAGGGGCGCGCATTAGGCGTGCCTACCCCGATTAATCAAGCGTTGTATGCCTTGTTGCGCTTGCGCATGCAATCACGTGAGGAATAAACCAATGACACAACTCAAGTGGGGCCATTACACCGACTTACATCCCGATACCCTGGCCCAGATTATGACTGTTACTCCGGTTGCGGTGCTGCCGTGGGGCGCACTCGAATGGCACGGATCGCATTTACCCCTCGGGATGGACGGGATCGCCGCCCAATATGTGGCCGAGCACGTAGTCCAGCGCACCGGCGGCGTGTTGTTGCCGATGACATGGTGGCCGATGACCACTTTGCCCCATCGCTTTTCGCTAGCCGTCAAAACTGCTACGTTTGTTGCCATGGTCAATGACATGCTGGATAGTTTGGCGGGCGCTGGATTTCATACCGTCATCCTCATCAGTGGTCATTACGCCCAAGGACACGAAATCGAGTTGATGAAAATAGCCCTGGCCATGTATGAAAAAAGTGGCTTACAGGTGTTGACCTTGCCCCCTGCGGCAGTGGTCAACGAAGATTACCTCGATCACGCTGGGCGCTGGGAAACGGCCCAGACTCTGGCGTTGCGCCCCGATTTGGTGCGCCTCGACCAGCTCGGCGACGCCCCACTCCACCCCCGTGAGTGGGCGGTGCTCGGCGAAGACCCGCGCCTCGCCACTGCCCACGAAGGCCAACAAGTGCTCGACGGCGCGGTTGATGGTATCGTGGCGTGGGTGGCCCAGATGCAACAACCGGGCGGCATGGCCACCTTGCATGCCTGGTACCACGGCCGGATTTCCGGCTATGCCGGCTATGCGGATAGTTTCTTCAAGACGTCGTGGGAACAAGCTTTGACTGATTGGTGGCGCCAACGTACTGGCGTCGAAGGGGAATAACATCATGCCACTACGGTTTGCCATTCCTTCCAAAGGGAGCTTGTACGACGGGACGATGAGTTTTTTTGATAGCTGTGGCTTGCGCATCGTCCGCCCCAATCCACGCCGCTATACAGCAGCGATTGCGGCCTTGCCCGGGGTTGAGGTGTTGTTGCACCGCCCCGCAGATATTGTTGAAAAAGTTGCCGACGGCGAAATTGAAATCGGCGTCAGCGGCCTCGATTTGGTCGAAGAATTACGTGGTGACCGCGACGATTTGCTGGTCATCCACGATGATTTGGGCTATGGCCGCTGTGAATTAGTGGTGGCCGTTCCCGAAGCCTGGATTGATGTACGCTCGTGGCGCGATTTGGCCGATTTGGCGGCAGAATTGCATGCCTCGGGTCGCACGTTGCGGATTGCGACGAAATATGCCGCCTTGATCCGGCGTTTTTGTCAAAGCCACGGGATTAATTCGTTCCGGATTATTGATTCCCAAGGCGCCACCGAAGCGGCTCCTGGGCTGGGGTATGCCGATATCATCGCCGATATCACCGAAACCGGTACGACGCTCCGTGACAACCAACTCAAAATCGTCGGTGGCCCCATCCTCAAATCGCAAGCCTGCATCATCGCCTCGCGACGGGTGTTGCGCCAATCGCCTGAAGCGATGGCCACCATCCAGACCATCCTCGAGATGGTCGAAGCGCGCCGGCGGGCCCGGGCAGTGGTACAAATTACTGCCAATATTGCGGGCACATCGGTGGCCGATGTGGGGCAACGCATCGTGGCCCGCCCCGAATTTGCCGGCGCCCAAGGTCCCACCATCGCGCCGGTGTGGCCTCGTGAAAACGGTAGCGACGGCATCTACATGGTGACCATGGTCATCCCCCAAGAGCATGTGCTTGCCACGGTTCGCCATTTGCGGGCCCTTGGCGGTGATGCCATAGCCGTGATGCCGGCGCATTATTACTTTACCGCTCAGAGCGAAACCTTTGCGCGCATCGTCCAAGAACTAGCCTAATCGTACCCCTACCCCAAGGAGGATTGCATGCCGATTCCGATATATACCGATCTCGCCGCCGCCCAAGCCAGTGTGCTTAAACGGGTGCCGTTCGACGAAGTCGAAGTCACCGAGGCCTTGCTCGACAACATTGCGGCGCGGGTGGGTGAGCGCTTGACGCCTGCGCAAGTGGTAGAGCGCATCGTCAACGATGTGCGTCAGCGGGGCGATAGTGCCGTGGCCGAATGGAGCCAGCGCCTCGATGGGCATATCCCTACGCAGTGGCTGGTGCCCCAAGAGCGGATTTTGGCGGCCTGGCAGGCCCAACCGCCGGAATTGCAACAGGCGTTGCAATTGGCGGCCGACCAGATTCGCAATTTTCATAGTAAACAACATCATCAGTCGTGGATGGATGTCACCAGCGAAGGCACCATGGGGCAGTTAGTCGTCCCCATGGAACGAGTAGGGATTTATGTGCCGGGTGGCAGTGCCCCCTTGCCGTCGACCTTGCTGATGGCAGCCATCCCGGCCCGCGTGGCTGGGGTGTCACAAATCGTCGTTTGTTCGCCGGTACAACGCGCGAGTGGTGAAATCGCCGATATCGTGTTGGCGGCGGCCTATGTGGCTGGCGTCGACCAGGTATTGCGCATCGGTGGTGCCCAAGCCATCGCTGCTATGGCCTTTGGCACGGAGCAAGTGGCCCGAGTCGACAAAATCGCGGGTCCGGGGAATTTGTTTGTGGTGCTGGCCAAACGCATGGTGTATGGCGCCGTCGGCATCGAAAGCCTGCCGGGCCCTACCGAGACCTTGGTGATTGCCGATGCCAACGCCAATCCGGCCTACGTGGCGGCAGATTTGTTGGCCCAAGCCGAACATGTGCAGGCTGCCGCGATTTTGGTGACTACCGACATGGCGATGGCGCAGGCCGTCAAGGCCGAGCTCGCCCGCCAATTGGCAGCCTTGCCCGACAATAGTGGTGCCGCCGAGACCTTGATGTTGCGGAGCGGCATCGTGGTTGTCCCTGACATGACCACGGCGTTTGTGGTGGCAAATGCTTATGCTCCCGAGCATTTGTGTTTGCTCATCGACCACGCCTGGGATTATCTCGGTTGGGTGCGCAATGCCGGTGGCGTGTTTATCGGCGAGCAATCGTTCGAAGTGCTGGGTGATTATATCGCCGGCCCGTCGCACATCATGCCGACGGGGGGCACGGCGCGTTATGCGGCACCGGTGAATGTCGACGATTTCCGCAAAATCATTTCGGTGATTGGACTCAATCAGCATGCGCTGCAACGGATCGGACCTGCGGCGGCCTTGCTAGCAGATGCCGAGGGACTTCATGCCCATGCCGCCGCTGTGCGGATTCGCCTCGCAGAGTAGTTTTTTTCATTATTAATAATATGGAGGAAGTCATGGCAGGATATGTAATCAATTTTGTGTTGTTGTTTGTGCGTATTTTTTCGTACGCTATCATTGGGCGGGTAATTATGTCGTGGATTGATCAGCCGGGTACGATGCGCATTACTATTATTTTGCGCGACATTACCGAACCGGTGTTGGGGCCATTGCGCCGTATCTTGCCAAGCATGGGTGGGCTTGATTTTACCCCTATCATAGCGATGTTGTTGTTGCAAGCCCTTGAAAGCCTGATTGTGTCAGCAGTAGGGCGGTAATCATGGCCGAATTGCACTTGAGCCGCGTCCAAATCGCAGTGGCGTTGGCTGGGGTCGGCACGTTAGCGGTTGAAATGGTGGCACCGCGTTTGTTGGCTCCGGCCTTTGGCACCTCGCAACCGATTTGGGCCGCCGTAATTGGCATGACGTTGTTGTATTTGGCGATTGGGTATCATTTGGGTGGGCGCTGGGCCGACGCCGGCGTTGCCAATGACCCCGACGTGCTGGCGCGCGTGATTTGGTATGCCGGTCTGGCGACCGCCGTGATTGCCCCCATCGCGCCACCGGTGATTTCGTTTGCCCGCGTGGCTTTGCAACAATTAGCTGTGGGCGGCTTCATAGGAGCCCTCGCAGCCGCGTTGGTGCTGTTTGCGGCGCCGGTAATCTTGCTGGCGTCGGTGTCGCCGTTGGCCGCCCGCTTGGCATTGCTCCATACTGATGGAGCGGTGGTTGGTAGTCTGCTGGGGCGCTTGTCGGCTTTGGCGACGGTAGGGTCGCTGGTGGGGACGTTTTTGACCAGTTTGTGGCTCATCCCCCAATTTGGTTCGACTCAGACCTTGCTCATCATCGCCGCCGGTTTGATTGTGTTGGCGGCCTGGCTGACCCAACGCTGGCGCCGGTTGTTGGGTTTGCTGCTCGTCGTCGGGTTGTTGGCGTGGCGCTTGATTGCCGGTCCCCCTAGTTTGGCTGCGGGGTGTAGTGGTTGCCAAGTGGTTTCGACCATCGAGTCGGCCAACAACATCATCCAAGTGGCAGAGCGCGTCGATGCCACAGCCGGTCCACAAACCTTGTTGTTGCTCAACGAAGGCTTAGCGGTGCATTCGGTCTATAACCAGCGCTACGCCCAAAGTGGCGATGCCAACGATTTGTTGACGGGTGGCGGCCCGTGGGATTATTTTGCGGTGGCACCCTATGTGTTGCCTGAAATGCATTCTGACCAAGTGCGCCGGATGGCGTTGCTTGGGTCGGGGGCGGGCACGGCAGCCGATCAGTTTTTGGCTATTTATGGCCCTGATGCAGTGGTTGATGCCGTCGAAATTGACCAAAAAATCGTCGATGTGGCGCGGACGTCGTTTGGCATGCGTGATAGCACGGTGGCTGGGGGCAACCCCAACTACCACGTGCATGTGGCCGATGGTCGTACTTGGTTGGCAGCTCAAACTGGTCAGTATGATGTGATTGGGGTCGATGCCTATCACCAACCGTACATCCCGTTTCACCTCACGACCGTCGAGTTTTTTCGTATGGTGCGTGACCATCTGACCCCCAATGGGGTAGTGGTGCTAAATGCCGGGCTGGGTGCGGATGGTGATACGCGTTTGGCGTTGGCGTTGGCGACGACAATGCGTGAAGTCTTCCCCAATGTATTTGTGCTCGAGACGGCCCAATTTGGCAATTGGATGCTGGTCGGTTCGATGCACCATATCGGTGATGGGGCAGCCAATTTTGCGGCCAATTACCAACAAATCAAACAGCCGGCGTTGCGCACGACGATGGCGCTGGTTCAGGGCTTCCCGTTCCTGAGTAATCAACGGGGTGACGTGGTGTTGTACGACGATCATGCGCCGGTAGAGCGCTTGGTCGACGAAATGATTTTTGGGGCGGTAACGAAGTAATTTGGTGGGGCGTTAATTGTACATGTCAGAAAGATAGGCGAATCGATGCTCATCAAGGCCTTTATTGAGGTGTTGTTGCCGATTGTGGTGGTGGTGGGTATCGGGTATTTGCTCAAGCGATTTCTGCCGATTGATACGCGTTCACTGAATCGTATCAGTATGTATGCCTTGAGCCCGGCCTTGATTTTTATTACGATTGTCAAAATCCAAATTCCGGGTACCGAAGTCCTGCGGATTTCGTTGACCTCGGTAGCAGCCTGTTTGGGCTCGGGACTAGTGGCATTCCTCATCGCTCGCTGGCTCAAATTGTCAGGCAGCACCGGCGCAGGATTATTGCTGGTGACGATGTTTATGAACTCTGGTAATTACGGCTTGCCGACGGCGCGCTTTGCCTTTGGCCAGCCCGGCTTCGAACGCGCCTTGCTCTTTTTTATTGCCCAAGCGATTATGGCGCAAACGTTGACCATCGCCATCGCCCAAGCGGGCAAAAGTGACTGGAAGGCAGGTGTGCGCCAAGTATTGCGCATGCCCCCCATCTATGCCGTTGCGACTGGGTTATTGTTGCGGGCGTTGGGCGTGCAATTTGATACTCCCAACGCATTGGGGTCGGTGTTGCACGGTATCGACCTGGTGTCGCAGGCCACCTTGCCGTTGTTGTTGATGTTGCTGGGCATGCAACTCGCCCAAGAAACAGTTATCGAAGATTATCGCTTGACCTCGATTGCAGTGGTTATCCGGTTGCTGGTATCGCCGCTGATTGCCTATGGGGCGGCGCGCTGGTTGCAACTCGACCCGCTGGCCACCAAAGTGGTGGTGCTACAGGCCAGCATGCCGACGGCGGTCAATATGGTACTGTATTCACTCGAATTCGATGCCCGCCCCAAATTTGTGGCGGGCGTGGTGGTGGTCACGACGATGTTGAGTGTGCTGACGTTGACCGGGTTGTTGACCTTTATGGGCGTGGGTGGTTAGGCGGAGTGACTCGCCTCGTGCCATATTGCGTGCATGAGGGGTTGGGTGGCGAGGAGCGCATCGAGGCGCCCAATCGCGACGATCTGCCCCGCATCGACCAGCACAATCTGGTCGGCATGTTGCAAAAGTGCCAGTCGATGCGACGATGCCACAATCGTGCCGCTGCCGTAGCGCCGTAATGTCTGCCACAGCTGTGCTTCGGTGTTGACATCGACGGCGCTACTGATATCGTCCAGTACGAGGATTTGGGCGTTGCGGAGCAACGCACGTGCCAACGCCACCCGCTGGCGTTGCCCCCCCGACAAGCGCACGCCCCGTGGCCCCACCACGGTATCGCGGCCGTCAGGCAGCTGGGCGATATCACTTTCGAGCGCACTATCGCGAATCACCGTAGCGAGCTGCTGGGGGTCTGCACCCAGCAAAATATTGTGCGCCAGGGTATCGCTCACCAAAAAGGGAATCTGGGTGGTGGCGACCACATGCGGTGCGCCGAGTTGCGTGATGGGTTGCTCGTTCCACCAAATTTCGCCCGTTTGGGGGGCGAGTAAGCCACTCATCAGGTTGAGCAAGGTACTTTTGCCACTGCCGACCTTGCCCGTCACCACGGTCAGGGTGCCTCGTGTAATCGTCAGTGATGCGCCGTAGATGCCGGCACTGTCGCCATAACGATAGCCCACATTGGTGAGCCTCAGGGTATGGATGGGCGGGAGGTCCGCGACTGCCGGCGCGGTAGCTGGCGCGGCGTGCCACCAGCGCCATGGGCGGATGAGATTGAGTGGTGCTTCGGGCATAAATGCCGCCAAACGCGCAATCGAGACGGTTTGTTGGGCGTAATCGCCCAAAAACGTTGCGATGACGTTGGGTAGCCAGACGATGACACTCAGGCCGCTGGTGAGCAACAACAAATCCCCGACGCCGATGCTTCCCCGCATGACGGCTGCCCCACCATACCAATAGACGACTACACTACAGACGGCCACTCCTACGCTCACCAAGGCTGCTTGGGCGTGTTGCACCATCTCACCACGTACTCCCACCTGTTGGCGTTGCGAGGTGATGTGCTCGAGGCGTTGCAATGCGGCTGGCGCACTGTTGCGCAAAATCAGGCTTTGGGCCCCGGCCAATATACTCCCCAACAGACTGGTGTATTGATCTTCGAGTTTGCCGGCAGCATAGCGATAGCGCAAATAATAGGGCCAAATCAAATAGGCGACGATACCGAGTAACAGCAAGGGAATCGCGCAAATGAGCGTGAGTCGGCTATCGACGGTCGCCATGGCCGCAAAGGCGATGCCGGCGGACAGTGTGGTGCCGACCACTTCGGGCAACCAAAGCGGGAAATCGGCGACTTCGTCGACATCGTCACGCAAGCGATTAATCGCTTCGAGTGCCGATACCGGCAAAGGCTCGGCGCCCGCCCGTTGCGTGAGGGCATGATGCAGGGTGTTGTGTTGGAGCACACCGTTGACGCGATAGCGAAAGGTGACGTCCCCCCACGCTTCCATCAGCAATGCCCCCATACGCAGACAAATCACCCCCACATAGCCGGCCAACAGACCCCACAGCACCCATTCGTGGCTGGTGAGGGCTAGGGCGTTGAATATGTGTTGTTCAATGAAAAAAACTGCGAGGGGGAATAGGATATTCACTACCCGTCCAATCGCATATA
Organism: uncultured Chloroflexota bacterium; assembly: GCA_937876225.1. Classification (GTDB taxonomy): domain Bacteria; phylum Chloroflexota; class Chloroflexia; order Chloroflexales; family Roseiflexaceae; genus UBA965. The sequence continues at coordinate 9,924 of CALFIC010000197.1, forward strand.
CCCCAAACACCCCAGGCGACATGCCAATCATACTGGCCGTAAAACGTGGTGTCGGAATGCTCATAACACCTCCTGCAGGTTGGTGGCGAGGAGCTGTGCGTAGTGACTCGCAGGTTGTTGGGCTAGGATTGCGGGATTGCCCACCTCAATGATTTGGCCATCGGCCAGCACCACTACCATGTCGGCTGCCCGCACGGTACTCAAGCGGTGGGCGATGGTGATGACGGTGCGTTGGTGCGCCAGCACCGTCAGCGCTTGGCTGAGGCGTTGCTCGCTGACCGGGTCGATATGCGCACTCGCTTCGTCGAGGATGACCAGCCCTGGTTGGCGCAACAGTACTCGCGCGATGGCCAGCAGTTGTTGTTCCCCCGGTGACAAGTCTCGTTCGCCATCGCCGAGCAACGTGTCGAGTTGCGCGGGCAATGTGGCGTACCAATCGGCCAATCCCGCATCATGCAACGCTACAATGAGCTGTTGGTCACTATAGCCCGGCGCAAAGCAGGTGACATTATCGCGGAGCGTCGCATTAAATACATCGACTTCTTGACTGACCACCGCCACTTGCTGGCGCAATGCGCTGGTAGCAATCTGGGTAATCGATATGTCGTTGAGTAACACATCCCCTTGTTGGGCTGATTCGATACGACTGATGAGTCGGCCCAGCGTGGTTTTGCCACTGCCGGTACGCCCAATCAAGGCCACGTGATGACCGGCAGGTATGGCGAGTGTCAGGTCACGAATCACCCAATCGTTACTGCTGGGGTAGCGGTATGAGACATTGCTGAGGGTGACGGTGATTGGACCACTGGCAAGGGGCATGGTGCCATCGTTTGGTTGATCGGTGCCACGCAATTGCTCGATACGTTGCAGGACGCCACGGGCTTGTTGGAATTCTTGCACGATGCCCCGGATATGCTCGATGGGTTGGCTCATCAAGGTCACATACCCTAGCAGTGCCACTGCATCGCCGATCGAGCCGAGCTGGTGTTGGTAGCGCCACACCCCAATCCCGATGGCGATGAGCCAGCCGGTGGCATTGACTAGGGTCGAACCAATGGCAGCCGATTGGCTTTGCATGCGGGCGGTGCGTAGGCTATGGAGCAACGTGGCGAGGCGCGGGGTG
>CALFIC010000198.1 GCA_937876225.1 uncultured Chloroflexota bacterium
GCATCTACCTCGACCTCGAACCGTGGCCAGAAGCAGCTGCCGTCGCCCAACAAACCGGCGAAGCCCCCAATGTATGGCCATTTAATGTGCTCAGCAACGACCGCAGCTATGCTGGGCGTGTCGCAGCCCTGCAAGACAGCCCCTATGGCCGCTGTGTCTTTGATTGTGACAACGACGTCGTCGATCACCAAATCGTCACCATGGAGTTTGCCGGTGGGATTAGTGCCTCGCTCACGATGCATGGGCTCAGCAACGACGAAGACCGTAGTATGCGCTATGACGGCACCAAAGGCACCCTGCACGGCTACTTCAATGCCCATGGCGGTCGCATCGAAATCAAACCGCACCGTGGCACCCCCGAAGTCTACGAGGTCGATGGTCGCAGCGGGCACGGCGGTGGCGATACCGGCATCATGCAGAGCTTCATTGCGGCAGTCCGTGGCACCGCCGCCCCCAAAAGTAGCGCCCGCGAATCACTCGAATCACATTTGTTGGCCTTTGCCGCCGAAGAAGCACGCCTCGCCCACAATGTCATCGAAATGGCTGACTACAAAGCCGCATTACGAGCCCAAGCCGATCAATTAGCATAGGAACAAACCATGTCATATTTTCAAAAACTGCAATCGCTCGGGTATACACTGCAAACGGTGCCACTCAATACCGGGCGCTTCCAAATTGCCGTCCAAACAGGGAATTTGGTCTATACATCGGGGAGTGTGTCACGCTTTGGTGACGACGAAGTCAAAGGCCTCGTCGGCGCCGACCTCACGGTCGAGCAAGGCTACCACGCCGCCCAACTCAGTACCCTCAATGCCCTGCAAGCGATCCATTCACTGGTGGGCATCGACAATGTGGTGCGGATTTTCAAAGTCCTTGGCATGGTCAATGTCGCGCCAGGCTTCAACAACACCACCGGCGTGGTGCATGGCTGTAGCGAATTGCTACTCGAGGTGTTTGGTGAACAAGGCCAGCATGCCCGTAGCGCCGTGGGCATGGTGATTCCATTTAATTACGCCACCGAAGTCGAATTGATTGCCGAAGTACGCTAACCCACCACTACCAAACCAGACAAACACACGCAACTATGTGTGTTTGTCTGGTTTGGTAGTGGTCTATCTGCCACCACCAAAATCCTCACATGTGTCATTTTCTTTTTTTGTGATTTTCTTCAAAAAACACCTCCCGCAGTGGTGAATATACTACAAAAAAACTACTGTGTGCGGCCCAACCGTAATAGCGAGGGGGCACGACGGCACAATCAACACCAGCAATGAAGTTATGGTGCGTCGTAATGAGCGGTCTGCTAGCACGCACCGACAATGGTATAATTTGGCATAGGTATTGGCATAGTGTGACGAGATGGAACCATGACAGACATCAAAGGACCGGTGCGCGTGCGTTTTGCACCCAGCCCGACGGGTTATTTGCATATCGGCGGTGTCCGTACCGCCTTGTTTAATTGGCTCTTTGCCCGGCATTACGGCGGGCAATTTTTGCTCCGCATCGAAGACACCGACGAGAAACGCTTCGTCGAGGGTGCCGCCAACGATTTGATGACCTCGATGCGCTGGGTAGGCATTGATTGGGACGAAGGTCCCGACATCGGTGGCCCCTGTGGCCCCTATGTACAATCTGAGCGCCATGCCCAAGGCGTCTATCAACCCTACGCCCAACAATTGCTCGAGGCCGGGCTAGCCTATATGTCGTTTACCACCGAAGATGAATTGGCCGAAATGAAGGCCGTGGCCGAAGCCCGTGGCATCAAAGCCTTCCGCTTCCGTGGGCCAGAGCGTGATTGGCCCCTCGCCAAACAACAAGAGCTCGCCGCCACCGGCAAACCCTATACCGTGCGCCTCAAAACTCCCACCGACGGGAGCACCCACTTCCACGACATCGTACGGGGCGGCGAGGAAGGGATTCGCATCAACAATGCCGAATTGTACGACATCGTTTTGCTCAAAAAAACCACCATGCCGGTCTACCACATGGCTCATTTGGTCGATGATCACTTGATGGGCATCACCCATGTGTTGCGTAGCGACGAATGGGTGTCGTCGACCCCCTACCACGTACTGTTGTACCAATACTTTGGCTGGGAAGCACCGGCCTTTGCCCATTTGCCACCAATTTTGCGGGCCGACGGCCACGGCAAATTATCCAAACGCAAAGACGACGTCTCGGCCAATCGTTTTTGGGAACGCGGTTATCTAGCCGATGCCATGTTTAATTATTTGACCTTGCAGGGCTGGAGTTTCGACGATCATACCGAGATCATGACCCGCGCCGAAGTAGTCGAACGCTTCACCATTGACCGGGTGTTGTCATCACCCGCCCGTTGGAATCCCGCCAAGCTCCTCGACATGAACGGCATTTACATCCGGGCCATGGCGAGCGCCGATGTGGCGACGGCGATTACGCCCTTTTTGCAAAAGGCAAGTCTCGTCCCCACTCCCATCGACGACCACAGTGCCGCCTATGTGGCAAAGTTGACGCCCCTCATCCATGAGCGCCTCAAGGAATTGGGCGAAGCACCCGAATTGCTCGACTTTTTGTTGGGTGATATCGAAACTCCCAGCGCCGAAGCACTCATCCCCAAAAAGATGGACGCCGCCGGCACGCATACCGCACTGACCGCAGTGCATACATCGCTCAGTGCCATCAGTGAATGGGACGGCCAAGAAGCCCAACTCGAAGCAGCCCTCCGGGCCTTGTGCGAGCAGTTTGAACTCAAACCAGGGCAATTGTTTGGCGCCGTACGGGTAGCGATTAGTAATCGCACCGTGGCACCACCGTTGTTCGAAACGCTCACCGCCCTTGGGCGCACCCGCAGCCTCGACCGGATTGCGGCAGCGATTACCGTCGTCGCATAACAATATCCCCCACGCTATTGTGTTATGACAAGCTATAGCGTGGGGGATACTATATATCTGCGATTATTTCCCAATGCAAAACCGAGCAAACACCGTATCAAGCAGCGATTCGCTCACATCGGCGCCGGTGATTTCGGCCAAAGCAGCCACCGCCGACTGTAGATCAACTGCAACCAAATCGGCGGTGAAGTGATCATCAATCGCGGCAACGGCATCAGCGAGGTGGGCACGACAGCGTTGCAAGGCATCGACATGGCGGCTGTTACTCACGCGCAAATCGTGGGCAGGGGCATGATCGAGCAGGTGGGCAGCCATTATCTGTTGGAGTGTGTCGATGCCATGCCCCGACATATTCGAAATCTGGACACTTGCCACAAATTGCGTTGCGCGCAATTGTGGCGCATCACGTAGTGTTTCCGCACATGCCGGCAAATCAGCTTTGGTAAGTACCAAAATAGCGGGTAAATCGCCACGAGCCGCCAAGGCCAAATGGTCTTGGGCGGTCAAAGGCTGTGAGGCATCAATCAACACCAATGCCAAATCAGCATGGGCGGCGGCGGTGCGACTCCGTGCCACCCCCAGTTGCTCAACCACGTCTGTCGTATCATCGGTAATCCCAGCCGTATCGATGAAGCGTACTGGCACACCGAGGATATCAGCCGATTCTTCGAGCGTATCGCGGGTAGTACCGGCAATCGGCGACACAATGGCCCGGTCGTGCCGCAACAGGGTATTGAGCAGGCTCGATTTACCGACATTGGGGCGCCCCATCAACACCACCCGCGCGCCATCACGCAACACCATGCCGGTACGGGCACCTACCAGCAATGTATCAATAGTCATCATTAATTGGACAAGAGCGGTCATGTCCACCGCAGTTTCGGCCACTTCATCGGGGAAGTCTATCCGCGCCACTACTGCGGCCAGTTCATAATTAATCGTGGCAATAAATTGGGTCACTTGTTGCCCCAGCCACCCTTGGAGTTGAGCTTGGGCTTGGCCCAGAGCTTGGCTCGTCTGGGCTTGGATGACATCCATGACCGCTTCGGCTTGGCTCAAATCGATCCGGCCGGCCACATAGGCCCGCATCGTGAATTCACCGGGATTGGCCATCCGGGCTCCACACGCCAAAATGCGTTGGAGCACTGATTCGAGGGCGATACGACCACCATGGCACGAAATTTCGACCACATCTTCGCCCGTATAGCTCCGCGGCGCCCGCATCCAGACAGCCAACACTTCATCGATGACTTGACCCGTGATTGTCAAAATGTGCCCATAGCGCATGACTTGCGGGCGCCATGCGGCGACTCGGCGCGGGCGGTAGATTTTTTGCAAAATCGCCAAGGCATCAGTCCCACTAATACGAATGATACCAATAGCGCCTTGGCCAGGAGGGGTGGCAATCGCCACAATCGTGTCGTCGTATTTCATATAAGGTATTATACCCAACCCATTACCCTAATCGCCACTATGTCTGCATATCCCATACACCCAACGACAACGTACACACGTAAATCAGCACGCCAATATTTCACCCATTATATTTACAATACATACACAAATAATACACAACGCCGTTTCACGTGAACAAGACAGCGCATCTAAAAAAGAGTGTGCTATTATGAAAAAAACGTACGACCCTACAGACCAAGGAGTAGCCATGGCGACGAAACGCGATTCAATCCGCAGTGTATGGCAAACATCGCGAGCCGAAACAAATGCGTGGTTATTGGCCCACCCCCAAATTCATTGGTGGGTAAAAGTCTTGCGCTTGGGGTTATTTCAATTTGGGGTAGGGGTATCGTTAGCCCCGATTACTGGCACATTGAATCGGGTCTTGATTAATGAATTTGCATTGTCCGCAGGATTTGTGGCGTTATTGATGTCGATTCACTATTTTGTTTCGCCCATTCGTACGGTCATCGGACATATTTCAGACCGTAAACGCGTCGAAGGACGGTGGCGTACCCCATATATCATTCTAGGGACGATGCTCACCTTTGGAGGCTTAACAACCGCACCTTTTTCTTTAGTGTTATTTAGCCCTGAAAGTTTACTCAAAGGCAACATTGTCTATATCATCTGTATAGTGATTTTTGTGGTGTATGGCGTGGGTGTCAATATCGTCGAAACGACCTATCTCGCACTCGTTGGTGATATCACGACCGACAAAGATCGTGGCAAAATTCTTGCAATTCTCTGGTTAATGTTGGTAAGTGGTACGGTAGTAGGGGCGTTCTTTACTGGATTATCGTTGATACCCTATTCACATGCTAAATTAATCGGGGTTATGCAAGGCAGTTCCGTCGTGTTTTTGGTTTGTACCTTAGTGTCGCTATTTGACCAAGAGCGGTTACGATCTGACGGAACGCTTATCAACGACATCGCCCGCAAAGCGCGCTACTCACTCAAAGAGTCATTAGCCAGGGTATGGGCGGCGCCCACATTACGCAGTTTGTTTTTTGTCTTTTTTATTGCGACATTAGGATTCGGTACGCATGATATTTTGCTTGAGCCCTATGGCGCCGAAATTTTGCATATGAGTGTCACCGCCACCACTTTTTTGACGGCACTCTGGGGCGTCGCAATGATTTTTGCAATTGTAATTGCCGGATTATGGTTGTGGCGGGGCGGGAGTAGTGCGCGACTAATCATTGCTGGTGGGATAACGGGGATGCTAGGGTTTGGTTTCGTATCGATAAGCGGATATGTTGGGATTGTCGGTGGATTCCAAATCGGCGTTGCCACCATTGGGATTGGTCGTGGGCTATTTATCGTGGGGAGTATCGCCACGGTCATGAGCCTCGCAGACCGTGACCATACCGGACTTTTTTTGGGGATATGGGGCGTAGTCCAATCGCTTGCCCAAGGCTTTGGCACTATTGGGGGGGGTGTTGCCCGTGATATTATCAAAGCCCGTACCAATGACGCCTTGTTAGGATATGTCAGTGTCTATAGCACTGCTGGGGTCTTGTTAATTATTATGATTATTTATATGCTTATTAGTCGTATTGGTCGCAAACTCGAAGCTGGTGAAATTCGTTCGCCATGGAGTGGGTTGCAAGATATTCCTGCCGATCAATTATTGTATTAAGGGGGGCGGAATGGGCTATCTATCAGCCATTTGTTATGCCCTCGTGTTGTGGTGGGTGAGTACTGGCGTGATTATCGTGTTGTATCGGCAGCCTCGTTGGACCTACGATGCGACGTTTGGGATGCTCACCGTAATGGCTGCTGGCTGTGCTGCCATCTTGTTTGTGCTACGTGATAACACGAGTATCACCGCAACCTATCTATCGTTTAGTGCCGGTACATTGGTATGGGGGTGGAATTTAGCGAGTTATTATACTGGAACCATTAGCGGACCACAGACTATCATACCAACCGAACCACTCAATGCCAATCAGCGATTTCGTTTGGCCGTACGCAGTGGGTTGTACCACGAATTGGTATCACTCGTCTTGGTCATCATCGCACTTTGGTGGTGCATCGGTGTGCCCAACACGAGTGGACAATTAACCATTGTGTTGTTTTATGTGATGCACCAATTATCAAAATTAAATATATACTTTGGTGCACGCAACTTTAGTGGCGAATGGTTACCGGAGCATTTGCGTTACATCATGATTTTTTTTGGTCCTACGCGCAATCATTGGTTTTTTGGGGTAACGATTAGTGTAGCACTCGGGATTACGCTGTGGACAATTATTTCGGCGCTGAGTGCCGCTGATGTTGCAGTCCAGATTCGCATGACGTTTTTGGCATTACTTTCGGGAGCAGCGGTATTAGAAATTTTTGTATTGATGATTCCACCAGCCTATTTACATCGTAGTTTGGCATTTCTCACCCATTTATCTGTTGCAGCAAATACCAAACTACGTTAAATTCGGCTATACTATGGGAAGTATCCATAGTGCTAATTGGTGGAGTTTATATGGCAGTGATTTTGGCAATCGACGAAGATGTCGTGCTCACAATGAGTTTGGATCTCCAACTCGGACATGTTGGACACATCGTGCGTCGTGCGAATACACTCGCCCTCGCCACCCAGTACATTTCAGAACAACAACCAACCATTATCGTCATTGATCCGAGCGTCGATAATCACAGCGGTTGGCAAATCATAACAGCGTGGGCGAGCATACTTCCTGTTTTTGTAATTAGCCACGATCCTACACCAACCACCGCCAACCGCGCCCAAGCCCTTGGAATCCGAGGATTCATGGCAAAGCCGTTTTTGATGCGTGATTTGGTTGAATTACTTACCCCGTTTATTCAACCAGCGACCACGCCCGTCATCGCACAATCGAGTGACACAAACGAAGAGCCTAAGCCCAAACGCAACAGCCGCAAAAAGACCCAGAGTACCGACAGCCAAAAAACCATCCCCGCTACAGATCCACAAAAGGACGTGTTGGGCTTGAGTATGAGCGATGCCGACGAGTTGCTGTTGGCGGGGTTGCCCACGACGTATGCCCCAGAAACCACCACCCAACCCAAAAAAGAATCCTTGGGAAGTCGTTTGCGTGCCGAACGTACCAAACGCAATATCCCACTCACCCAAATCGATTTGGCAATTGGCGTACACATGACCTATGTGCAGGCCATGGAAGAAGATCGTTTTTCACATTTGCCACGGGGACGAATGGCCGAAGAAATGATTACCAAATATGTGAGTTATTTAGGGTTAGACGTTCAAGACGCCCTCAATGATTACCGTGGATTTCATTATTCGGAAGCAGTCGAACCCATTACTGCTTATGGTGCCGATAAATTACAATTCTTTTCGTATGGTCGATTTATCCGCGTTGCATTGGCACTGATTGTAATCACCGGTATCGGGTATGGCATCTACATTGTCGATCATAACCGTGTCAATTCAGCCAGTGGTGGGGTCATCAAATTCATTTTCCCCGACACTCCCACACATACCGCAACGACAACATCCACACCAAGTCCGACGGTCACCAATACCGCCACTATAACGATCACGGCGACTGCTTCTCATACACGCACGCCATCATTGTCTACCACCAAAACGCAAACAGCAACCGTTACCCCGAGCAACACGCGTACCCTACGCCCGTCACGCACGCTACGCCCATCACGCACCCTGCGCCCATCACAGACGACATCGCCGTCACGTACGGTTAACCGTACCCAAACTTCCAGTAGTACGCCGATTGTGACACGGACGAGTCCAACGGCCACGGCCACCCGCAAACCATAACGTTCATTGCGGCCAGTATTGCCACAATCCAGCCACCGTCGGCATTATATAGCTGGCATATGGTTGTAGATCCGATATCCCACTTAAACCCGACGTAACCCCGATTTGGGCCATGACACCAGCGTTGTGGCCCATCTGCATGTCGGCGGGAGTATCTCCCAGCATAATGGCATCGCACGGTGCAACCCCCAGCGTTTTGCACACAGCGAAAATTTTATCAGGCGCTGGTTTGGGGGCCACACCTACATCATCGGCACACGCCACTGCCCCCACCAAATGCGCCACCCCGAGATGGACAAGGGTAGCAAGCGTCGGTTCACGGTTATCCGCAGTAGCGACGGCGATTTGAGCACCTTTGGCCCGAATCGCCGTAAACAATGCCAGTACATCGACTAATGGCACGGCCTCGTGCGCCGGGTCGGGTGGTTGCCAGGCCTGTTGCACGATCATATAAGCGTCGCCCATTCCCACGCCATGCGGCACCACAATTTGTACTGCGACTTGTTGCATATGCGCCATGCTAGCAATCGCAAGCCTTCCAGTCGGATCAATTTGCGCAGACACCGGGTCATACCCATATGCGTCAGCAAAGGCCGCTCGGAGGTCATGTCCGACTGCCACACTCATACGCTCGGCAAAGCCAATGGCCCAGCGCCCCCACATTTTTTGAAAATCGATTAGGGTACCGTCTTTATCAAAAATCACTAATTGGGGAGCACGTGGGAACATCGCTAGCCTCGCTTTTTGCACAAAGATAGATTTATTCAGCCAACACCAATACCGTGCGGGGATCACATCCTACCGTCAGCGTCGTATTGATTTGCGGGATGGTGTGCGTGGCATCATTAAACAAATCAACCAGCACCCGTTGTCCTTGTGCCAGCAAGGTCACCCGTACCGTTGCGCCGAGGAAGATAACATCTTGGACCACACCCGTCAATTGATTTGCCAAATCCGGTGTAGCCTCACGCAACAATTCAGGGCGCACTGCACACTCCACGCTACTGCCAATTGGTTGCACAATCGCATCAGCCACTTGCCATACTGATTCACCAATCCGCACGTGATGGGCATCAACCACTGTCGCAGCGAGGATATTGAGCGTGCCGACGAACGACGCCACAAAACGCGTGCGGGGCGTATTGTAGATTTCGTGGGGAGCGCCGACCTGCGCTACCCGGCCATGGCTCATCACCACAATCCGGTCTGACAAGGCCATGGCTTCTTGTTGATCGTGGGTGACATAGATAGTGGTAATTCCGAGGCGCCGTTGAATTTCGCGGATTTCTTGGCGCAAATTATCGCGAATTTGGGCATCGAGGGCCGACAAGGGTTCATCGAGCAACAATACTTGCGGTTGCAATGCCAATGCACGTGCCAAGGCCACACGCTGTTGCTGACCACCTGACAATTGATAGGGGTAACGCGCGGTATATTCGGACATGGCGATGAGGTCGAGCATTTCGCCCACCCGAGCGTGGATTTCGGCTTTGGGACGACCTGCGACCATCAAACCAAAGCCGATATTGTCGGCAACGGTCATGTTGGGGAACAAGGCATACGATTGAAACACCATGCCGATATTGCGTTTGTTGGGGGGAGTCGCACTAATATCGACGCCATCGAGAATGATGTTGCCAGCAGTGAGTTGCTCGAAACCAGCCACCATCCGCAATGTAGTCGTTTTGCCACAGCCACTCGGCCCCAGAAACGACACAAACTCACCACGTGCAATCTCCAAATCAAATTGGGCAACTGCAACAGTGGTACCAAATTGTTTACGGACACCTTGTAACACTAAAAAACTCATATTGATTCCTTGTTTACACTAGTATTAGTAGGAATGACACGCTTATCGTGGACCCGCAATCGTAGCGGTGGTATTGCGCCCGAGGAGCTGCAAAATAGTAACGATACCCCAAGTCATCAACAAACTCAACACGGTAATTGCGGCGGGTTCATAGGCGCGCGCCCGACCGATTTCGGCGAGGTATGGCGCAAACGCCACCGCATTCCCCAACATAAAGCGGGCTAATGTCAGTTCACCGATGACAATCGCAAAAGTCACAAATGAACCATTGAGCACTGCCACACGGATATTGGGGAATATGACCCGCACAAAAATCGTCACCCAGCCCGCACCAAGGCTTTGCGAAGCCTCGACCAACGTGCGTAAATCAATGGCACGCAGCCCAGCATCTATCGAGCGATACATGTAGGGCATCGACAGTACCATGTAGCCAGCAAGCAGCAACCCATATGTGCCCAACGTACTATTGGTAATCGATAAAGGTGGGCGGGCAAATACCCGCAAATAGCCAAACACGAGCACCACACTAGGGATAACAAAGGGCACCAGCGCCACAAATTCCACCAGTGGGCGCAGGCGGCGCAAAAACAAATGTAATACGGTCAAGGTAGGAATGAGGAGTACCATACAACAAAAAATCGTCAATAATGCCATTTGTGTCGAAAAAACAAAGCTCGACCCAAAGCGCGGGTCGGCAAAGACCTTGTCATAGGCGATAAGTGAAAAAATACCTTTTTTGGCTTTGAGTGAAAAGACAAACGTAGCATAGATTGGCAAAAAGAAATAGAGCACACCGAGACTTACCCATAGCCATGGCCAAAATCGACGAAGCATCCTGTGGTCCCTCCTATTAGGCGCGTAACCAACGCTCGGCACGGCGTTGGAGTACGGTATACGTCCCAATCGTAATGGTCATGATGACAATCATCCCTGTCGCCAAGGCGTAGGCGAGGGCTTCGTTGTGGAGCACATCGCCGCTCATTTCTTGGGCGATGACATTCGTCACCATCGTCAGCGTGCCACCTGTCAAGGCATAGGCGGTGGCAAAGGCACCAAAGGCATTGCCAAATAACAACACCATCCCTGCCAAAATCGCCGGCATCAAAATGGGCAATGCCACATGCCGCCAGTATTGGGCAGTATTGGCCCCCAAAATCGCACTCGCTTCACGCCATTCTCGGCGTAAGCCATCGAGCGCAGGCGTCATCACCAATACCATCAAGGGGAATTGGAAATAGACATAGACAATGACTAACCCAATATAGGAATACAAATTAAAACCGTTTTTGTAGAGGTTGATGCCTAACTGGGTGAGCAACACCGTAATGATACCGGTGCGACCCAACGTCGCCACAAACGCAAACGCCAACGGTACGCCTGCAAAATTTGACGCCACGCCACTAAAGGTCAGAATCGCCGTGCGAATCCCACGCGGCAAACCACCCACCGTAACTGCATAGGCGACGAGCAACCCGAGGATTGCACCGATAATCGCAGTCGTAAAACTAATCCGTAGACTCATAGAATAGGCTTCGATAATCATCGGGTCGTTCATATCAGCAAAATTTGCGAGGGTCCACTGCCCTTGGGCATTGCGGAAGCTTTCGATGAGTAATGAACCCGCCGGCAAAATCATAAACAACACGGCAAACAACAAAAACGGCATCACGGTCAAGCTAACGCCGACCCTGCGCCAATTAATTTGGCGCCACCATGTCTGTGCGGCTCCATTGGCCATGACGTCCCCTTTTATTTCAAAATTACTGTCTATGGTATTATTGCAGAAATTGCTCGCTGAGGGTAACCCTCAACGAGCAATTTTGGATTAGGTCACGAATAGACGTAGAATTACGCCTTTTTCTTGATTTCCATCTTGACGATGGTATCCCATTGTTCGGTGATGACCTTCTTCGAAGCGGTCAACTGATCAACATTGGGGAAGACGGCCTTGGCCATCAAGTCAGCTGATGGGATCTTCTTCAACACGTCAGCTGGCACTTTCTTGGCGCTCAACATGGCGGCGAAGCGGGTGGGGATACCATAAGCCTTGGCCCAAATCAATTGCACTTCGTCTGAGAAGAGGTGCTCTTGCCACAAACGGGCAGCATGTGGGTGGGGGGCGTAGGCGCTGATGCCTTGGACATATACACCACCGAATACGGGCTCGGGGATAACGACGTCCACTTCGGGGTTACCGGCAGTGGTGTCGCGCAAACCGAGGGCCAAGTATGACCACATTGGCATAATCGGGGTTTCACCTTGGGTGAACAATGCCGATGAGCCCATGGTTTCGATCAACGTACCTGATTCCTTGAGCTTGGCAAAGAAGTCGAGGCCTGGCTTGGCATCATCGAGGCTACCACCGTTTGATTGGGCGGCGGCATAGATGGTTTGGATGGCTTGGTTTGAGCTACGGGGATCGCCGGTCAAGGCAAATTGCCCCTTGTAGTCAGCTTTGAGCAAATCGGCCCAGCTGGCTGGTGACGTTTTGACAACGTCTTTGTTGACGGCAATGGCCAACACGCCGTAGTAAGCACCGAACCAGAAGCCTTCGGCGTCTTTGAGTGAATCAGGAATTTCGCTCCAGGTTGACACTTTGTAGGGTTGGAGCAATTTGGCTTCTTTTGACGAAGGACCAAAGGCGAAACCCACGTCGATGACGTCAGGAGCCTGGGGACCGGTGTTGCCGGCGTTGGCTTTAATGGCAGCAATTTCGTCACCTGAACCAGCGTCTGGGTTCAGTTCGTTGACCTTGATACCGTATTTTTTGGTGAATGATGAAATAACTTCACCATAGTTCAACCAGTCATGGGGCAAAGCGATTACATTGAGTTCGCCTTCGGCCTTGGCTTTGGCAATCAACCCATCCATACCACCGACATCAGCGGCTGACAACGGGCCGGGGGCTGGGGCAGCTGGCAATGCGGGCTCGGCAGTTGGAGCAGCAGTAGCAGTTGCTTCAGGAGCCATGGTGGCAGCAACGGTAGCAGTTGCTTCAGGAGCCATGGTAGCTTCGGCGGTCGGGGCTGCAGTGGCTTCGGTGGCTGGGGCTTCAGGAGCTTTGGCGCCACAGGCTGCGATTACGGCACCAGCACCAACAAAGGCGCTGAGTTGCAAAAACCGACGACGAGCCAAAAGTTCTTTGCTGATTGACATGGGTTCTCCTCGTAAAAAATCTGTACGTATATGAAATACTTCCTTTCATATACTATGTGAACTATATAACAAGTACATCAACGATATACGACAAACATGTTATTTTCTGATTAAATTTAAGTACAGTTCAAAATACGCTCGCTACCCGCTATCGTAGCGTAAGTCAGTTATTGCTACTCCCCAAAATAAACATGGCACTGAGCGCATCCGTATCCGCACCTCGCCATATTTCCTTAATATGGTATAATTTGCGTCATTCATTATGTCAGGAAGGAATATGCAGTGGCGCCAAAATACAACCCTCGTTGGCAATACACCACGCGAATGGTGCATGCTGGGGAGCGGTTGCCCGTACAGCCAGGGCAACCAACCACCACTCCACTCTATACTTCAACCACCTATTTCCATGAAGATATAGGAGCATTTGATGCTGCGCTCGGTGGTGAAGGCTACGCCTATGGCCGCAACGGCAACCCCACCAACATAGCCCTAGAAGTCGCCGCGACTGCAGCCGAAGCAGGTGCTGGCGCATTGACCACCGCCTCAGGGATGTCGGCAATTTACACGGCTATTTTGGCGGCAAGTGCGTCGTTGGGACGCCCAATCAAATGTATTTTGGCGGCCCGTGATATGTATGGCGCCACGACGGTACTCTTGCGTGATTTTTTTGCCCCCTATGGGGTAACGATTGCTACCTGCGACTTTACCGATCTGAATGCACTCGATGCGGCGATTGCGACCCACCAGCCCGATATTATTCATGCCGAGCAATTATCCAATCCACTGTTTCGGGTCGTCGATATGGCTACAATTGCCCAACGAGCCCAGGCCTGTGGAGCGCGCACCGTGGTCGACAACACCATTGCCACCCCCATCGTCGAGCAACCACTCACCCTCGGTATCGACTTTGTGGCGCATAGCGCCACCAAATATTTCAGTGGGCATGGTGATGCTACCGGAGGGTTGGTGGTAGTGCGTGACGAGGCCTATATGGGGCCGCTCCGCCATATCAATGCAACTTTAGGGATGGTGCTTGGGCCATTTGAAGCCCTACAGATTTTGCGTGGCATGAAAACAATGTCACTCCGGGTTGAGCGTCAATGTGCCAATGCCGCCGCCATGGCCCAATGGCTAACAAACCACCCCGCAGTAGCGCACGTCCATTACCCCGGCTTGTCCCAGCACCCCGATTATGCAGTTGCCCAACGCACCCTCAAAGGGAAGTATGGAGCGATGTTGGCATTTGAGCTACACCAACCAGAAAAATTAGCAGCGTTTGCCAATGCGCTAGAGTTGGTGTTACCGGCGAGTACCTTGGGCGACATCTATACCATGATTAGTGTACCCGCATTAGCGTCGCATAGAGGGCTGTCAGCGGCCGAACGGCAGGCCCGCGGGATTTCGGATGGGCTCATCCGCATGTCGGTAGGCATCGAAGCAATCGAAGATATTCAAAGCGATATGGCGCAGGCGTTAGCAGTGATTGCCTAATTTTTCCACTATGCAAAGGGGTTGGCATGCAGGTTGTGTCGTTGGCGTCGGGCAGTACAGGCAACGCCTGCCTCATTCAAACTCCCGCGGGGGCATTGTTGGTTGATGCAGGGTTACCCCAAAAAACCATCTTAGCGCGCTGTGCACGCTTTGGCACCCTCCCCGAACAGTTGGTCGGGATTATCGTGACCCACGAGCATGGCGACCATACCACGAGTGCGGTAGCGTTGGCCAAACGCTACCACATCCCCATTTATACGAAGGCAGCCACTGCTCAAAAGATCAATATCCCGCCAACCGTAACCGTCCATCATCTCGACGACCAGCACCCCACCGATATCGCCGACATTACCATCCGCATCATGGCGGTTAGTCATGATGCGGTGGCACCGATTGCAGTCCAGATATGCTATGAGCACATTACCGTCGCAATTGCGACCGATTTAGGTGAATGGCAACCAATTCTTATCCCTTTTTTACAGGCGGCCCAATTAATTGTGATTGAAGCCAATCACGATCGTGAGCGTTTGCGACTAGCGAGTTATGACCATTCGCTTAAGTTACGCATCGCCAGCCCCACCGGGCACCTCGACAACCTGCAAACGGGTGCATTGCTGGCACACGTAGGCCAAGACAAACAGCACCGCGACGTGTGGTTGGCGCATTTGTCACGGGAAGCAAATAGCCCGGAAATCGCAGTACGTAGCATACACACAGTACTGCATATGCACGCCTGCCAGCAATATTTCCGCACAATTACGCCATTACCGCCCTACGATTGTGTGGCGTGGGGACCGGCTCAACGCACCTTTCAAAAAACATTATGGTAATTAGCACATTTGTTTTGATTTTCCCAAAAGACCGCGTTATACTACCATCATACGAAGCATCCCTGGATGCAGTTCTGAATGGAGTATGGCATGATTCGTATGGGCACCGCAATCTTCCCCAATCCCACCCGTGGCGACAACGCCACCTGGTGGCATGCACGCTGTCTGGCTGCGGTAGCCCACAAACAACAAGTCTGTCGCATCCCCTTGCAAATGATTGCCCCCTTACCACACGCAATGTACGAATTGATTGGGCAACTCATCGACATCCATCAGTTACGCTTAGTCGTACATGCCCCGATTGCCCATCCCCAACAATTAATTACGACATTTGAGCGAATTGCAGCGTTTTTCGTAGCCTGTGCGGCGTATGACAGTGTGATTGTCTGCCATGTACCAACCTGGCACGATACCCAGCGCCGTACCCTCGTCCAGCTTTCTGGAGTGGTCAGACAGTTTTTGGCGATTGAGTATACCCACGGCGAATTCTACGAATTCCAGCAACAGGTCATACAAGTAGGATTGCCTATTGTCTTTGATTGGCTCCACTATCATCAACAAGCGCCCTGGCCGTACCAGCCCATCGCCGCAGCCAAGGCCTGCATCAATAGTTGGCAAGCCCGACCGGCGCTCATCCACCTCAGTAGCCCACATACCGCACCGACCATCACCACGCCACACGGACATGGCGCGCATAGTGATTATCTCGATGCCGCTAGTGGGATTTGGTTGTTACGGAGCATCAAACAAGCGGGAATGTATACAGATTTCGAGCTCGAAGTGGGAGCCGGGCCGCTAGCGCTCACACAATTTCAAAAAGCCATCATTCAGCAAGCCCCTGATTTGGTGCCGTGGATTCATGGACTCACTGGGTAAACGAAAGCAAAAACCATGTATATTCCCGATGATGCGACAGTATTGATTGGAATCATCAAAACTCCGACTGCGTTAGATACATTTTTGCATACACAGCACTACCACATCCCCATTGCCCATGCCAATTTTGCATATAGCGCCGATTATTTTGCGGCCTATTTGCCCAAATGGCACCCAACCATGGCCTATCACATCGGCTATGTGGCCCGTATCAACGCATGCACCATTGGGATGCGCCAAGAATGTTGCCCGCACCAACCACACCATCCCCGTGCAACCCAATACTACGTCGGGCTCCGCCTCACCGACATCACCCTGTGTGAGCCACTGATTGCCAGCCGACAATGGCGGCGGGTCTGGTTACATACGACGACGGGGGCGACGCTGATGCGCACCCCCGAACTCGGACAATTAGCCGCTACTCAGCGGCGTTTTTATAGCCAGTCACTCATGCCAACGTCAACGGCAAATTACACGGATGGATTTTAATCACCTGATTATGAGATCACCCTCTTCAGACGCCCAATTAGGGGCATTGATTGGCAAAATCAACCACATCGGTAATCAATTGTCCTGGGTTTTGGGTCAAGGTATAAAACAACAATTCCGAATGGCCACGACCGGGGTAGACATGCAGATCAGCCTTGACACCGGCTTTTTGTAACGCTGCCACAAAATCTTGGGACATTTGCAGTGGCACAGTTTCGTCGGCATCGCCGTGGATGAGCAACATTGGTGGTAAATCGGCGCGAATATAAGTGGTCGGTGATGTGGCAGTGAAGTTGGCTTGACCACCCATGACCGCCGTCATCACCGGTGCGGTACGGCCATGTGCTTGCTCGAACGCGTATTGGGCATTGATATCATAGACACCACTGATGCCATAATAGCCACAAATCTCAGCACTACTATGCTTATATTTGGCCAATACTGAGGGATCCATAAAAGCCATGGCACTGAGTTGCGCCCCAGCAGATTGGCCACCGAGGATGATGCGCTTGGAGTTCCCACTATATTGATCGATGTTCTCGATAGTCCAACTCACCGCAGCCGCCACATCATCAATCATGCCAGGATAGGTAGCATCGGGGTGCAGTTTGTAGGTGGGTACCACCACAACCATACCCAGTGGGACCAGTTTTTGAGCAACGAGGGCATACAACTCTTTGTCGCCACTGTTCCAGCCCCCACCATAGATATAAATGACTACAGGGTAATTACCGGGTTTTTCGGGGCGATAGATGTCGAGGCGTTGATGTTCGGCGGGCCCATAGGCGATGTTTTTGGTGATAAACGGGTATTCAGCATAATAGGCTTTGCCAATCCGTGCCACATTGAGTAATTTGATGTTAAATACAATTGGCTCGCGATAAATAATCCCAACGATTACAATAATCGCAAATAATCCCCACAAGATATTGCGCCACGGCAATCCACGCATCACACACTCACTCTCTTTGATAGCGAACCATTACTATTGTACCAATATCGCACCGTACCGTTGTCAGGTGGCTCATTCACGCAGCGCGCGACGCCTTTTTCACAAAAGAAAAATCACATACATATACAAATTAATCATTATGTATAGTTAAAACAACAGACGGGAGAAAAAGCCGCGCCATCACTCGAGCCGGCAAACACCAAACCACTGCCATGGATTTGGGCGATGCGGTGTACGTGGGCCAACGCATCGGGACGCCCAAGTACCGCC
Organism: uncultured Chloroflexota bacterium; assembly: GCA_937876225.1. Lineage (GTDB taxonomy): Bacteria > Chloroflexota > Chloroflexia > Chloroflexales > Roseiflexaceae > UBA965. The sequence goes on from CALFIC010000198.1 coordinate 17,978, forward strand.
ACGGTGCCACCACTGCCGCCACCAGTAATTTTGGCGCCAAACAGGCCATGGGCGGGACCCAAGGCGCGTACCGCCGCCACGATGGCATCGGTGGCTGCAGACCCCAAACCACAGGCACTATAGCTGGCATGCGATTGATACATCAGCTCACCGAGTAATTCGGCAACCTGGTTGTTTTGGGTATCGGCGGCCAACAATTGGCCAAAGGTACGCACACGGTGATGCTCGGCGATGGGGTGATAGGTGGGTTGGCGCACGGCATAGGTACGTTGCGGATCGATAGTGGTGATAGCATCGCTGGTGGCGCCGTAGCGGGCTACAAAGTCAGCCCCAGTCAATTGCACCGGCAGGGAATCGGCATAGGATTGGACAAACTCCGAAGGGGTGAGATTAGCCAGATACCCACCCCACCGGGTATCGGCGATGACGGCGCGGCCGTCTGTGATGGTCACCGGGGTCTGGGTGATATCAGCGATGATGCGATACCCCATAAACGCTCCTACCCGTACCGAGCCATAATCGGCGCCCGATACGGCATGACGCACCCCCGAATCAATCCCCCAGACCATTAGGTCGGCAGGGATGACCACGGGTTCGAGGAGTTCGGCGGGTTGGCAGCGCAATGCGAGGAGCTGATTGGCGCGGCCACACGCCGAGGTCATCTGATCCATGATGCCACAGGGCGCGCCAACGATGTAATTTTCGACCATTTGGCTCCAAATAGCCAACGTCCGCCCATCGCAAGGGTAGTTGGCCATGGCGAGTACGGCGCGCATGGTGGCGACTTCGACGGCCGCCGAAGAGCTGACCCCTTTGCCCAACGGCACACTCGAATCGACCACAATGGTCATCCCCTGGGGAAAGTGTAGGTTGGCCTCACGTGCTAATACCGGCAATACCCCCGCCATGTAGGCAGCCCAGGCCATTTGTGGCTGGCGTTGCAAATAGCTCCGGACGGTAGCGTATTCGCCATCGAGGGCACTGGCGACGAATTGGGCCCGAAAGTGGTTTTGGAGTTCAGTAGCCCGGCTCACCACCACCACTTGCCCGTCAGTGCGCGGTTGTACCAACGCCAAGGCACTGACATCGAGGGGGAGTTGGAGCACCAGCGATCCCGAATAATCGGCGATACCGCCCATCACATCAAGGCGCCCGGGGGCACGTGCCACCCAAGCTGGCTGTTGGGGATCGGCGTATTGAGTCAACAATGCGTCAATGCGTGGATCACGCAGGGATTGCGCAGAATGCGCGTTGCTATGCCACATGGTCGTCCTCCAATTGCATGTCGTGGGCCTGCAAGGCCTGTTGGAGTGCGGGGAGTAACCGGGCGGCTAATGTACTGTTCGCCACTGCCACCCACGATACGCCACTCTGGACATCGAGGGGGGCATCGAGCGGTTGACCGTTAGCCTTGCAAACTATCGCCCCGGCTTCACGGGCGATTAGTTCGGTACACATATCGTAGGGGTGGCAACAGAGCATCGGCGTTTCGCCGTGGCGCTGTGCGGGGGGCAACAACAGCGGACGCACATCGGCCAACCAGCGGTCGTGCCCCATCAAAATCTCGTAGAGTTGACCGCCGGTGGAAATATACTGGTCTTCAAACGACAACGCTCGCCCTTGGGGTGCTTCACCCAACAATTGCGTGGTCAGTAAATCATCGACGGCGGCGAGGCGAGCCCGTTCGCCGGGGAAGAAGCGGGCAATATTGCCGAATCCATTCAAAATCGTGGTAGCTTGCGAGGGACGAATAGGCAGTGATTGAGTAGTAGCCGTGATGCGGTTGAAGCGACTTGCATGCGCACCGTGGCCGGCTATGGCCCACAACGTGTCACACAAATGTTGTTTGACGAGGGGAATTTCGGTCATCACTGCCAGGCCAATGTCGCGCAAATTCGTGTGGGCACCACGGTAGGGTGCCACGCCGGTCAATATCCACGCCGAGCGTTTCTGGTACATCAAGCCGCGGGTGCCGTCGATCGGGTCGACGATGATGACCAGCTCAAGGGCAGATTCGGCCACACCAGTGGGGAAGTCGTGGACGCCGTCGTGGCCAAGGCCTTCGGCGACCAAGCGGAAGTTGTAGTGCTGGGCCAGATCGGCAAACTGCGTCAGCAACACCGCTTCGGAAACGCGGTCGATTGCATAGATGGTGTCACCACCTTCAAACGCCGTGACGGTAGCCATCTGTTCGAGCGCAGTGGCTTCGCAGGCCTGCACGACGGCATCACGGATGGCGCAGTGGATGCGTTGTAGTGCTTGGAGCAAAAATTCCGGGTTGCGCATTATTGCACCTCACTGGCACGGTAATGAATCGGTGCCACCGCTTGTAGCGCAGCAGCAGTTGCTTCGGGAGCCGTATCGCTCAAAAAATTCCCACCGCCGATTTCGGGGCCAGCCAAGTATTTGAGTAAATCGGGGCGGCGCAATGGGGGATGAAAGGCCACAAAAGCATGAAAAAACGGCATCTGACTGCCATCGGTTGGTGCTTGGTGGATCGACATTACATAGGGGAATGACATTTGCCACAAATTATCAAACCGGATGGTCACGGCGCTAATTGCCTGCGCCAGTGATTGTGATTCGGCGGCGTTGAGGCCATACAAATGCGATACGGTGCGCTTGGGCACCACATAGACTTCGTAGGCGTAGCGCGCAAAGTAGGGCACAAAGGCGATGGTATGGTCGTCTTCGTACAAAATGCGGCGCCCGTCTTGTTGCTCGGCGGAGATGATTTCGTGCATCAAGACCCGATTGTGGTCATGCCAAAAGCGCTGAGCGGCAAACAGCTCGGTTTCCATGGTTTTGAAGACAAAATTGGTGGCATAGACTTGGCCGTGGGGATGCGGATTGGATACCCCTACCACGGCCCCTTTGTTTTCAAAACAGAGCACATGATTGACTTCGGGGCGTTGGCCGAGGTCGTAGGTTTGTTGTTGCCAGACTTGGACGACATCAGTGATTGCTGCTGGCGTCATTTCCGCGAGGGTTTGGTTGTGAGCCGGACTAAAACAAATAACGCGGGCAATACCATCAGCACGGCGGGCGCGGTAGGGCCACGGCGGGGTAACGGGAGGTGGCGCGAGTGGGCCGACACAAGGGTGGTCGTTGTCAAAGACATAGACGCCACCGTAGCTGGGATTTTGATTGCCACTCACACGCAAATTGCCGGGGCAGAGATAACAAGTAGGATCATAGACGGGGTCACGAGGGGGCAAGGTAGTCACTGTTTGGCCAATCCACGGGCGATTTTGGCGATGGGCAGCCACAATGACCCATTCTTCGCGGAGCGGATGCCAGCGTTCTTCCCATATACCATGATGTTGTGTCATCGCAAGCTTCCTTGTATGCGTAGTGCTTCCCACAGAATAACAGAACCGGCTATAATAGAGCGATAATCAACATCTCGTTATTATTCTATACAAGTATACGGTACCGTGCGCATAGTAATTGTCGCCAATGCTCCTGTCAACGCTGATGCGCGGCTTCCGCAGATTGCCGCTACCGCAGATTATATTATTGCCGCTGATGGTGGTGCCCAATCACTCGCCGTAGCGGGAATTGTGCCCCATTTACTCATCGGTGATCTCGATTCACTGCGTGATGACCATGTCGATTGGCTCATCACACAAGGGGTTGAAGTGCAACGCTATGCACGTGAAAAAGACGAAACCGACCTCGAACTCGCGTTATTGGCCGCCGTGGCGCGCAATGCCAGCCATATTGATTTGTTTTGTGTGCTCGGTGGGCGCTGGGATCATACCGTTGCAACCATCGCGATGCTTTGTTTGCCGATGCTCATCGGACGCACCGTGCGGATTTTTGCGGATGGACAGACACTGGCGATAGTGCGTGACCATATTCTGCTTGATGGCCCCGTCACACGCACGGTATCACTGATACCGTTGACGCCAACGGTCGATGGAATCACGACGACCGGACTGGCCTATCCGCTCGAGTGTGCCACGCTCTATTTCGAACGGTCGCGGGGGGTAAGTAATGTTGTCACCCACATGCCCGCGAGCGTACACGTGCAATCGGGGGTTTTGTTGGTGGTGCAACACGAGCATCCTGTTGATTGATGGCACAAACTACCCATAGAATAATGGGCGTATTTGCACTATCTGCCGCACCCTAAAATTGTACACGTATCACAATTCATGCGTGTATCGGTTTTTTGTTTTTGCTCAAAAAATCATTTAGATTACTGAATATCTGGACATTTACCGCGTTAGAATGGCGTTTTTGGGGATTTAATAAAAATACATATACGCAACAAATAGATAGTGTAAATATTTTTTGGGCGTGATTCGTGATTCACAATAGTAATAAATAATGTACGTTACTAAACACTATTGCAGTTCTTGTAAAACTATGCTACACTACAAACAAGATTGGTGGTCCATACATATGTGTGAGTGTTTTTTATTCTAGGCCCTCATTATTGTGTTTAGATCACGCCAATTCCCTGGTCCGCGCATACCAGTCTCCCCCCAGGAAAAATCCACCCATAGGAATTAGAGGAGAGCTAGCGATGAGCTACGCTGACAAGACACTGAATTGTCGCGATTGCGGAACACCATTTGTGTTCACCGCAGGCGAACAAGAGTTCTACGCCCAAAAGGGCTTCACCAACGAGCCGACCCGTTGCCAACCTTGCCGTCAACAACGCAAGTCACAGATGAACGGTCGCGGCAGCGACAACGGCGGTGGTTACCGCGAGCGCCCAATGAGTGGCGGTTCACGTGAACAATTCACCACCACCTGTGCCGGCTGCGGCAAAGAGGCCACCGTGCCCTTTGTACCCCGCAACAACAAGCCCGTATACTGCGACGACTGCTTCCAAGATCAGCGCCGCGGTAGCCGGTAATCGCTCAGTCTAACCATTGAGCACTCACGTTATTTGTCCATAGACCAGGGAAGACAACCCGAGCGGAAGGCGCGATTCGCTCGGGTTGGCATTTACAAGAAGTCCCCGTTACGAGGTATCTCGTAACGGGGATTATGTGTTTTAGCCTAATTTACATGGCTTGGGCGGGCTTCTTGGAGCGCCAAATCGACCAAATCAACCCTGCCGCACAGATAACCATCATCACCATCACGGTGGGACTCATGGCACTACCCGCAGGACGGGATGCCACGATAATCGGGGCGATAATCAACGACACTAGATTCATGACTTTGATCATGGGGTTCAACGCAGGGCCAGCAGTATCTTTGAGCGGGTCACCGACGGTATCACCGACCACGGCTGCTTTGTGTGGCTCAGAGTGTTTGCCGCCGTAGTTGCCTTCTTCGATATACTTTTTGGCGTTATCCCAGGCACCACCGGCGTTGGATTGATAGACGGCCAACAGTTGGCCCGACAAAATCACACCCGCCAAGAAGCCACCCAATGCTTCGACACCCAGCATAAAACCGACAATCATCGGAATGACGACGGCCATAATCCCCAGACCGAGCAGTTCTTTTTGGGCGGCAGCGGTCGAAATACTGACGGCCCGAGCATAGTCAGGCAACACGGTCCCTTCCATGATGCCGGGGATTTTGAATTGGCGCCGCACTTCGTTGACGATTTCGGCGGCGGCTCGAGCTACCGCACGAATCATCAATGACGAAAAGAGAAACGGCACTGCGCCACCGACCAACAAGCCAATAAAGACCAACGGCGACGACACATTGACCCCTTGCATGATGGCTTGACCAAGCTGGGCTTGAACTTTGCCGACATCGGTCAAAAATGAGCCAAACAAGGCCACGGCGGCAATCACCGCCGAGCCGATGGCAATGCCTTTGGTGACGGCTTTGGTGGTGTTACCGACGGCATCGAGATCATCCATGACGGCACGAGCGTTTTTGTCGAGACCCGACATTTCGCCGATGCCGTTGGCATTGTCCGAAATAGGACCAAATGAGTCCATCGAAATAGTATTACCGGTGAGCGTCAACATGCCGATACCGGTGAGTGACACCCCGTACAAAATCGCCGTGAATTGGGTGGCGAGTGGTTCACCACTATAAATCACCACCGAAGCCAAAATCGCCACACCGATGACGATAGCTGACCACGTGCTTGATTCCATCCCCAAGGCCGTCCCCGACAAAATATTGGTAGCAGCACCGGTTTGGGAGGCGGCACTGACTTCTTTGACCGGAGCATAATGAGTCGATGTGAAGTACTCGGTTAATTTGTCGAGGGCAATGGCCAACACCACACCCGATACCGTAGCGAGGAAGGGCTTCCAGTCAACCAAGCCGGTAGCTAGGTCAACCATGTAGTATTGGGTGATAGCGGCAAACCCAGCGACGGCGACGGCGGCCGCCAAATAGAAACCACGATTCATGGCACCCATGGCATCGCGTTTTTGTTCGTCAGTACGCACAATCAGATTACCGATGAGCGAGGCAATGACGCCAATACCACGCAAAATCAACGGGAAGATAACATAGTGCATGTCGTATTTGCCATCACCCATCGTGCCACTCGTGGCATCACCAAGCACTAATCCGAGGATCAGGGCCGAGACAATGGTCACTTCGAAGCTTTCGAAGACGTCGGCAGCCATCCCGGCACAGTCACCGACATTGTCGCCCACCAAGTCGGCGATGACGGCGGCGTTGCGGGGATCGTCTTCGGGGATACCAGCTTCGACTTTGCCGACGAGGTCGGCACCCACATCGGCGGCTTTGGTGTAGATACCGCCACCGACGCGCATAAATAAGGCAATCAGCGAGCCACCAAAGCCAAAGCCCAGCAAGGCATCGGGGGCACTGATATCAAATACCATAAAAATAAGCGTCCCGCCCAACAGCCCTAAACCCACGGTCAGCATACCGGTGACCGTACCCGAGCGATAGGCGACTTGCAAGGCAGGGTTATAACCGATACGTGAGGCTGCAGCCACACGGACGTTGCCTTCGACAGCCACATTCATACCGACATATCCGACGGTATACGAAAAGAGTGACCCCATCAAAAAGGCGATAGCACGACCAATTGCGACCCACCACAACGCGGTTTGGGCATCACCAAAGCGCAATACGGCTTCGGCAGTGGGGGGGATAACCAACACGCTTGCACCAAGCACAAACGTGAGCACCGTAATCAAAATCACAATGGTACGGAATTGTTGGCTGAGGTAGGCATTGGCGCCAGATTTAATGAAACCCCACACTTCTTGCATGCGTGCGGTACCTTTGTCTTGGGCGATGATCTGCGCCCGCAAGATAAAGGCATACGCAATGCCAAGGAGCGAGAGCCCGAGCACCACCCAGACGGCCGACTGTTCGAACATGGTTAGTTTGTTCATGAGTTCCTCTTTGATCTCAAGTACGGATGTGGCGACATTGCCAAGCAAACTCACCATTGCGACAACAGCCAATTGACGACCAACAGAGTAATATTGGGCGCATATACTATTGTACGTAGGGAGTGCGCTTATTCTAGCATAGCCAAGAATTATTCTGCAATATAGAATTACAATCTCACAACAAAACCTACGCTAATCCAATGCATATTGTGCGCCAATATGTATTGGAGCCCTGTCACATATGGCACCGCTATAATCAAAACCTAAGGCACAAATCACATGATGTGCTATGATATTGTCACGTTCATCTACACAGAATCATAATTATGAAACATTATCATGGCATTTCATTCGGGTTTGCGATCTGCATTATTGCGGGGATGACGCTCGACGCCTGGGCGCACGTGCATGGTGCCACCGACAATACGTTTTTCACGCCCTGGCACGCAATTTTGTATACCGGGTTATTTGGGAGCGTCGCATGGTATGGCTACCTCACCTACCGGAAGGTTGCGCCACTCACCGCCCATCGCTTAGGGTTGAGCATGGGTCCACTCGTAGCCTTGTTTGGGCTGGCTGATTTGTTATGGCATGGTTGGTTTGGATTTGAGCAAAATTTACAAGCACAGCTCAGTCCGCCACATATTGCCTTGGCAGTGGTGCTCGCGCTACTGGTCAGCATCCCTAGCCGCCAACGCAATCCTCATGGACATTTGACCTGGTTGGGGGCAATTGCTGGCAGCCTGGCAGCGGTGGTCATTCTCACGTTGTTGATGTTTGTCTCGCCACTTACTGCCGTCTATGCCGAATTGTATAGTGGCGATACGGTGGTTGGCCTGGGTGTGAGTGGGTTTTTGGTGTTTATTAGTACGTGGTTGATTGTATTTCAATGGATGCGCCGTCACGATGCCCCGTTTGGCGCATTTACGGTAGCGTCAGGGATGCTTGGCGTGAGTCAAGCCATTAGCAAAGGGGAATGGCGCTTTGCGGCGTTGCTACTCGTAATCGGGATATGGGCTGAATGGGTCAGTCGCAAAACGGGCCAAGCGAGTCGCATCCCCGCATTGGTATGGCCCGGCAGTTTTGCCTTGGGGTATTTTTTGGTGTTGAAATATACCAGCACCTTGGCATGGGGGCCGAGCGTTTGGGGCGGTGTCGTCGTAATGGCGGTGGCAATCGGCTTTGGCATGGCAACATTTGGTGAGCAGACAGCGCAAATGACACACGAGGAACGCATATGATCGCAGAACAACTTCAGGTCAATCAACCCCGCCGTACTGGCTGGATTGCCCGCTTGTATCAGCCACAAGCCATGGCGTGGCTCCTCGTACCAGGAAACATCTGGTTCCTGGCAGGCATTTACCTCGATGGTTGGGCCCACAATCATGGCAAAGTCGACAATACCTTTTTTACGCCGTGGCATGCGGTCTTTTATTCGGGGTATTTTGCATCAGCGCTGACATTGGCATTGGTAGTGCTTATTACCCATCTCAATGGCAAAATTTGGCAACGTGATTTACCCGCATCGATTCGTACTGCGATTATCGCAGCCCCACTTTTTGCACTAGCGGGGATTGCAGATTTGTGGTGGCATACTACGTTTGGGTTCGAAGTCGGCATCGAACCACTACTCAGCCCGCCCCACCTCGCATTGGCAAGCAGTATGTTTTTTGTGGTGGTCGCCAATGCCCGCAACGACAATCCGCAACAATCAGCCCTACAACGCATCCCATTTGTGTTGAGTACCTTGGCAGGCTGGAGCGTGGTGACTTTCATGTTGCAATTCAATCACCCCTACGGGATTGTCTGGCCCGAAACGGTGCGCTCGGGTGATACCGGGGTGATGGTAGGCATCGTCGGGTTACTCGTCAATGCCATGATTACTGCCGGAGTAGCGCTCTGGATGCAACGCCAACGCATGCCATTTGGCGCACTCACGTTTGTGCTGGTAGCCAACGCCTTGTTGATTGCCTTGATGGGTGACGAATTTCGTTTTGGCTGGGGGGCACTGGCCACCGGTATCGTCTGCGAGCTCATCGCGTATGCGTTGCGCGCCCAATCGCTACAGCTCCGTCTGCGCGTCAGCGCCGTACTCGTGCCTACCGGTGTCTGTTTGGCATACTTTGGCGTTATCGCCGCCACGAGCGTGGTAATTTGGCCGATTCATATTTGGCTGGGGGTGAGTGTGTTAGCTGGGGTAGCTGGTTGGGGACTCATGATTGTAGCGCCACGTATCCATACGCACAACGCATAATTTCACGCCACAATCAGCGGTGGGACGCGGAATTAACCGCGTCCCACCGCTTTTTTTATAACACACCTTTGGTACTAGGGACGGCATTACCTAGGCGGGGGTCGATACGGGTGGCAGCGTCGAGCGCCCGTCCAAACGCTTTAAACAATGCTTCAACTTTGTGGTGATCGTTTTTGCCATACATGATGCGACAATGAAGGTTCATGCGGGCATGGATGGCGATACTTTCGAATAAATGAAAAATTAAATCAGTGCCCAAATTCCCCACCCGTGGTGTCACGAATTCAGCATCAAACACCGCATAGGGACGCCCACCGAGGTCGACAGCGACAAACCCGAGTGATTCGTCCATCGGCACAAAACTATGGGCGGTGCGCACAATCCCGCGACGATCGGCTAATGCCAAATCCAACGCTTGGCCCAGACAAATACAGACGTCTTCGGCGGTGTGGTGGTCATCGACATGCAGGTCACCAGTAGCATTGACGGTTATGTCAAACAACCCATGTTTGGCAAACAACGTCAGCATGTGGTCGAGGAAACCAATGCCGGTATGGGCGTCACAAAGCCCGGTACCATCGACATGCAACGTCAAGGTAATCGTGGTCTCGCCGGTGGTACGGGTAATCGTGGCATGGCGCGTAGTCATTACAGACTCCTTTTCCCTGTGAGTCAGGGTCTATATTTATTGAAAAAACTCAGGGCGCAGGCGTGACAACCGGCATATCGGTAAATGCCGCGCGCAGGATTTGGCCGGCGAGGCTCGCGCCAATGCCCGAGCCTTCGCCGCCGTTTTCGATCAACACGGCCACGGCAAAGCGGGGATTTTCGATGGGGGCGAGAGCCACAAACCAGGCATGGGTATTGGGGCCGCCATATTCGGCGGTCCCTGATTTACCCCCAATCGCAACCCCTGCGACGGTCTGCGCGGCTTTACCAAAACCATCAGTCACCGCAAAGCGCATGGCGTCACGCAGAATCGTGGCGCTATGGTTCGAAATGGGACGGCCAACCGGAAAACTGGTGTGTTTGTATAATTCAGTACCATTGGCACGCACGACTCGTTCTACGATATACGGACGCATCATGACACCGTTATTGCCGATGGTGGCAGCCACCATCGCCATTTGGAGCGGTGTGACTTGCAATTCACCTTGGCCATAGCCGGTATCGGCGAGGCCTGGCAAACGGGCGAGAAAGTTGTCGTTGTTATAAATCAAACTCGCAAGGGTCGGTAGATCGGTCATGGTAATCGCTTCACCGGGTTTGTCCGGCACGGCCAAACCAAATTTTTCGGCACCAGCCATCAAACGAAAGGAGCCGAGGCGCAAGGCGTATTGGGCAAAGGCCGTATTGCATGAAAAGCCAATCACCGTGCGCAAACTGGCAGGATCACCGGTAAACCGCATCAAATTATGCACGGCATTGACAACCGGCGGAGCACCCGGCTCGACGTCGAGTTGCTCCGGGCAGGTGATGTCGTCTGGACGAGCCACGCCGGCGTTTTCGAGCGCAATCGAGGAAGTGACCAATTTGAATGTCGAGCCTGGCGGATAGCGGCCTTGGATAGCACGATTCAATAACGGTTGATTATTGGCGGGGTCGAGTAGTCGTTGCCAGGCAGCATCCATGCGGGTTTGGTCAGCAAGGCGGTCTGCATCGAGATTACTCGTCAAATCGCTGGGATTATAGCTCGGGGTACTGACCATAGCAAGCACAGCACCGGTACTGGGATCGAGCACTATTCCCGCCCCAACGCGTCCTGCCAGAATAGCAGCCACGTCTTGTTGCAAGGGGGCATCGATGGTCAATTCGAGATTGTCGCCTTTGGCTGGTTGGGCATTAACCATGCGCACAAAGCGTCCAATCACATTGCGATCACCCGTCAGATAATCAGCATAACTTGCTTCAAGACCAGACACACCATACCGCGAATTCACGACGCCCAGTACCGGGGTAAACGCGCTCGGGTTATCGGTAGGGTAGCGTCGAGCAGTCCGCCCATCAGCACCCACAATCGTATCGGTCAATATTATTTTGTTGCGATCACTGATTGATCCGCGGAATGTTCGTGAGGTCAGCATCAACGTCCGTACATTACTCGACGTTTCCCCGGTACTTTGATTGACTACCACCCGGTCAGCCAAATATTGTGACCAAATCACCTGATTGCGCAGGAGTTGAAGGGAGAGCATGCCAAAGCCGATCGCAATGATAATCGTTAACGACTGTAGTGAACGTTGTGTATCGTTGACCCGCAAGAGTAACGGGATTTCTCCAAGTCCAAGGATGGCCACAGGGATAGCCGCCAGCCACAAACAGAGCAACCACTCTGATTCGTGTTCGGGTGGACGTGACATCCCAAATACCAGCAAACCAATCGCGCTAAACAACAATATCCGTTGCATGACAAAACGAGTCATCATAATAGCACCTGTACGACCAACGGCAAACCTACTCGTACCGCCACGCCGGCGGGGGTATGATTAAATACCTCGAGTCGCCCGCCAATCTCACTGGTACGATACATCAAGGCCTGCAATGAATGCAATCCTGCACGATGAATCCCAGTCACTGGCAGTCCTTGGCCGTCATCATGAATCAATACTGTCAATGCCCGCGGGTCATAACGAAGCATCACTACTACTTCATTGGCGTTGGTATGTTGGGAGATATTCAGTAGAGATTCAATGGCAATTCGGCGCAGTAAGGGCAGATAAATTTCTGGTAATTCTTGTGGGCGCCCTAATACTGCAAATCGGGTCGCGATTAATGTATGGCGTTCGAAGCGATTTACAAGTTCAGGTAAAATCTCCGATACGTCATCAGTCATTGGCAACGGCTGATTTAATGCGACGCGCAACGCCTCAGTGCGGGCTGAGACATCGGTAATGCGCGTTGTCAACTTCCGTCCCGGGCGCCGAGGGGATTCAGTGCGCGTAGCCCACAATCGATCAAACAACGCCGGCGCAGGCGGAATAAATGTTGACCACGCCGGCGGCGCGATAATCGGCAATGCCATTTGAATTCGGGGAATAATTTGAGGAATCCCTGCACCAATCAACGCTGGTGCCACCACAACCACCACCCAGCGTAGCCACATATGTGGCAAATTACTCGTAAACGACACGTCGAGCGAATACATCAACGCCAAAATCAATGCCGAGCAGAGTAATCCCGCCATCGCCCCACCCCGCCAGCCACTTACCAATGCCGGCAACACTAATACCGCACAGGCATAACACAAAAAAGGACTATTCCAGGGGTCACTACCCACCACCACAATCGCAGCCAAAAACAGGTCGAATCCCATCAGCCATGGTTGTCGCACTGCGCCACGGACGACCGGTTGGACAGTGATTGTGAGTGCGGTAGTCAACAATACCAGTGCAATCCAGACACCCCACATATCGACGGCACGTTGTTGCCAAAACAACAAGGCTGCAGTACAGAGCAGTCCAGTCCACCGACTAAATACGATGACCGCATGATTCGAAAGTGGCAATTGCATGACAACGATACTCCAAAACACCCATAGGGGCATAGACCCCTATGGGTTGGATGAACCAATGATCTCAACTATGGAGTCAATGCCTCATAGGTGTAGGTATTATCTGAACTATAGAGTTGCCAGCCAGCGCCGGTTTTGGCGTCAGCAACAGCTTTGATTTGGGCCTTGAGCTCGGGTGCACCATACTGCACAATCATATTGTCGGGCACCCACACCAACGTGAAATCTTGGAGCCAGGGACGAAGGCGGGCACGGGTATCAGGAATTTGTTTGAGGCCTAATTGCATGGTGCCCAAAATCACATCGTATGGGTGTGATGCCGGGTTATCAAAACCCATGTAGCCCGCACCATAGTGCGAAGGGTAGACCATCGGACAGACATAGTCGGTGGTTTCGGCCATAATCGGCAAGCTCTGACCGATCATACCCATCGGCCCTTCGGTGGTAAACCCAAAGACGTCAACTGACAAAAATGCCCCGGCCGCATTGATTTTTGGTTGGGCGCGATTCAGGACTTTTTTGATGTTATCAAAACGTTGCTCACTCGTCACATCTTCTTTTGACAATTTCAAACGTTGCGCATCATTCGCGCCAAATTCCAATGACGGGAAGCGGATGTAGTCAAAGTTGATTTCGTCAAACCCTGCTAACGCAGCTTCTTCGGACAAGGCGATATTGTAATCCCACACATTCTCGTTGAAGGGATCGAGCCAGGCATACTTAATCGTCGCAGTAGGATAATCATAAAAAATCCCACCCTTGATACGATCTTGGGCAGCCCATTCGGGTTTGGCTTCGGCCAAGACATTGTCATGGCTAAACATGTGCACCCGGGCGATGGTATAAATATTGCGTTTCTTGGCTTCGGCCAACAAGGCATGGATGTCGTAATGTGGTTTCGACAAGCCGAGTTCTTTGACGAGTGGTACTTGCGAATCATAGTAAACCAACCCTAAATCATCACGCAGGTCTGATTTGAGGTCAATGACGATAGCATTGAGTTCAGTGTCGTCAATGTGTTGGAAGAATTTTTGCATTAATTCAGTATTTGACGCCACTGCCGCCGTTACATACAACGCTTTGGGTTCAAACGGCTCGAGTTTGAATTCACTGGGAATGGCACCTGGTTTAATCGGCAACACCAATTTGCGATAGCCGGGAGCCAGCACTTGCACAAAACCAGTCTCTGGGACACCTTTGAGGGTAAATACCCCATCGGTGCCATCAATTCGCACGGTCGCTTGGGCTGATTTGGCCATATCGTCGGTAGCAATAATCGTGGCATGACGCACTGGTGCACCGTCAGCACTGCTCACGATGGTGCCTTTGAGCACGTCGGGGCGGAGGGTTACATCGATGGTCGCAGTTGTGCTCGCGTCGATTTTTTGGGTAGCATACCCTTCCAAGCTGTAATTCACGTCAGCGCGGGCCACGACGTTTTTGAGTTGATAGGCACCCTTGGCATCGGTTTGCCCCGTCACATCGCCTGCCGTAATCACGACGCCACTCAATGGTTCGTTGCTATATTGGTCTTTGATGGTACCGCTCAAATTGCCATTGGCGAGGGTGATATCTTGTTGCGTCGTTTTGCTAATCGGCGCCGAAAAAGACACATACTCGGGGTATGTCGCATTAAGTGTGAATGATTCGGGGACCCCTTGCAAAACGTATTGTCCATCAGCACCAGTCGTCATCGAAATCGTAGCGCTGGCCTTGACGACTACTCCCGCCAAAGGTTTTTTGGTCCAAGCATCATTAATTACACCACGAATGACATTTGGGCGGAGCACCATGTCGATTTTGGTGTCAGCGGCAGTAAGGGTGTCTGGCCATTTACGTTCGGCAAACTTGATAGTGACGGCTTCATAATCAGCACTCGTCACTTGAAATTCCCCTGTACGTTGCCAGCGTTCAATGCTATATGCCCCTTTGGCATCAGTCATCGCTTTGGCACTACCGACTTGAACCACAGCAGAGCCCACCGGTTTGCCAGTATAGGCATCAGTAACGGTACCGGTAAGCGGAATTGTTTCGCTGCCACAGGCCACTACCACAAATAAACTCAAGACAAACACCCACACACGCCAATTCGACAATTGCAACAATATACGCATGAGCATCCTCCAGCTTCATTGGTAATAAATCGTGCTACTATGAGCACGATATAATGCATGATTACTTATATTGGCACCACACAGTGGTACACATACTACATATGATAATTGTATAGTATGTGGTGTGTCAATTATAGGAAATTCCTGAATAGCCGTGCATGTTTTGCAAAGAGAGGAAACGCACATGACCATCGATCGCTCACGTGAAGGCAACCGCTCGTACTGGCAAGAAACCTTTGATCTCACCATGCCCAGTGCACCACTGCCAGCCCGCACTAGCCACGTCGTGGTAGGCGGGGGGATTGTTGGTTCTGCCACAGCTTATTTTTTAGCCAAAGCCGGACACAATGTGGTGCTGATTGAACGAGTCCATCCCGCCCATGGCGCCACCGGGCGCAACGGCGGGTTCATCGGCACCGGCCCCGCCGAAGGCTACGCCGGTGCCCAGGCCCGGCTTGGCGCCGCACCTGCCCAACAAATCTATGAACTCACGGTACAAAACGGCAAATTGGCCCGCCAAATCATGCGCGAAGAAGGCTTTGACTGCCACTTCCGTGAACCAGGCACATTCAATTTGTCGTTGTCAGCCGAAGATCATCAAGCCGCCAAACGTGGTGTGGCCGCATTGAATGCCGATGGCTATGGTGGTGAAGTGCTCGACCGCGCCCAACTCCAAGCCATGATCAACACGCCGCTCGGTGAAGAAATCGTCGGCGCCTCATACAAAGCGGGCAACGCCTTGATTCACTCGGGTCGCCTCGTACGCGGGGTCGTCGAAGCCGCCATCAAGCATGGAGCCACCCTATGTATCGCCACTGTCGAACGGATCGACTACAGTAATGGCGACCCCGTCGTGGTCACCGATAAGGGCAATATTAGCGCCCAGTCCGTTGTCCTCGGGCTCAACGCCTGGAGCCGCCAATTGGCACCAGCCCTGAACGGCATCATCACCCCGGTACGTGGCCAGATTTTGTCGACCGCGCCAACTACGCCGGTCTTTAGCCAAGGGATGGGCACCGATATCACTCCTACGGGTGAATATTGGCAACAAACCCTCGATGGCTCAATCGTGTTGGGGGGGTGTCGTGCCGTCGCTGCCAATAGCGACGTTAATTTGTACGACATCGGCATCACCGACGATGTCCAAGGGGCGCTCGACAACGTGTTGCCGCGACTCTTCCCCAAATTAGCTGGCTTGCCGATTACCCGTCGCTGGGCCGGGTTGATGGGCTTTACCCCTGACTACG
This sequence comes from uncultured Chloroflexota bacterium, assembly GCA_937876225.1. Lineage (GTDB taxonomy): Bacteria > Chloroflexota > Chloroflexia > Chloroflexales > Roseiflexaceae > UBA965. The sequence continues at coordinate 34,414 of CALFIC010000198.1, forward strand.
TCCCCGTCGTCGATGCCATGCCTGGTATGCCTGGGGTCTGGGCCGGCGGTGGGTTTTGTGGATCAGGCATGCCGTTTGGGTTTGTGGTGGGCAAATACCTCGCCCAAGCCGCCGTCACCATGCAAACTCCTAGCGAAATCGCGCCGCTGTCGATTCATCGCCCCACCCTGCAATCACACTAATCAAAAAATCCCCTCGTGGCATGTATTTGCCACGAGGGGATTTTGCGTACTCTACGTTTTTTAGAAGCCCAACCGATAGACACGCCGGGCATTGTCAACCCACAATTTGCGTTTGGCTTTGTCGCTCAGTGACGCAGTCAAGGCATCAACCGTCTGCACCCATTCAGTATAATTGGTGGATTGCAACGATACCGGCCAGTCGCCACCAAACATAACTCGGTCTTCGCCAAACACCGCAATGACATGATCCATATACGGCACTAAGTCTTCGGGTTGCCAAGCGGCATGATCGGCTTCGGTGGTCATGCCACTGATTTTACAGACCACATTGGGTAATTTGGCCATTTCGGTCATTTGTTGGCGCCATGGATCAAGGCGATGCCCTTTGATGTCGGGTTTGGCCACATGATCGAGGATAAATTGTACCTGAGGGACTTTTTTGACGAGCTCGATAGCGGCAGCAAGTTGATGATGAAAAATACAAATATCGAAGCTCAAGCCGTATTCGGCGAGTAATTCGACTCCCCGCACCACATTCGGACGGATAGCAAAATTGGCATCTGATTCGCCTTGAAACAAACGGCGCACCCCTTTGATGCGCGGGCCAATCGCCGTCAATGCCGAATAATACGCTCGCGTCTGTTCGCCAAATTCGACCGGTGCCGCAGCCACGATGCCTTTGAGTTTGGGCAGTTGGCGGGCCACGGTGTTGATGTATTGGGCTTCGAGTAGGCTATATTGTGGTTCGACGGCAACTTCAACATAGACCATTGCTTCAACGGCAACGTCACGCGTATGATGGGTGAATTCTTCACCCATAAATCGGGCGTTAATAATCGTGTTGTTATCAAGCCACGACATTCGCAAATACTGCGGATCCCATAGATGCACATGTGTATCAACAATCGCAAAATTCGGCATATTGTGCCCCTTAATTTTTTGTACAAACAGAACAGTATCGCCCATCATAGCGATGGAAGAATCTATTGTCAATACAAACTCAGATAAACAACCCCTCGTCATTTCATCTTTATTATCGAAGATTTCAGCTGCCGATTGAGCGTAAAATATGACGAAAAGGTGTCATTTTGACACTTGACGTGGACGCGCGAGCAACTGGGCTGCCATCATCACGACGACACACACAACAACCAACACCACCGCCAACGCCGCTGCCATAGCGTAATTTAGCGCACCAGGTCGCCCGAGTAAGCGTGCCAAAAACAGTGGGGCGGTAGGTGTATCGGGGCGACTAAGCAACAACGCCGCCGCAAAATCCCCCAGCGACACCGCAAAGGCAAACAACCCTGCCGCCACTAGTGCGCGCCGGAGCAACGGGAGCGCCACACTCGACCATTGCCGCCATGGTGACGCACCAAGAGTCGCCGCCGCAATCATATACGTTGGCGCTAATTGATCCCGTGCTAGTGCCAATTGTCGACTCACCAATGGTAACGCCAACACTACATGCGCCATGATTATCAGCCAGCCTGATTGGAGTAATCCGAGTGGACCAAACCACAAAATATAACCTAGCCCCAACGTCACGCCACTCACTCCCAATGGAATCATCGCCACCCTGCGCCACCACCGATTGCCACTTGTAAATCCCCAGCTCATCGTGACCGTTACCAGTGCAACCACCAACGCAATCCAAAGCGAGCGCCATACTGCCGCGAGCGGCGACACAAATAGACCACTCCCGCGCACAGGGGACGCCAAGGCACGATACGCATGGCTCCAATCATCAGGCAGCCACGCCCGCGCCACCAGCAACCCAAACGGCCCTGCAAATATTCCCACGGTCACTAACAGACATCCACCCGCCACCCACCGACTCCACCCCCACGATATTTGCCGTGGCAGTTGGATTTGCGCATCAAGCGGAATCCGGCGTTGCACACGATCAGCCACCCACACCAGTACCATGCTCATCAACAATTGCCATACCGCCAGCGTCGCTGCGATATCGAGGCGCAAAAATTGACTCGTCTGCCGCCAAATCTCGACTTCGAGCGAGGGTACTCGACTCCCCCCCAATAACAACACTACCCCAAAGCTCCCAAAACAATACAAAAAAACCAACAACATGCCTGCCAACAAGGCCGGCCAAAGCAGTGGCAATACAATCGTGATAAAGCGACGCCACGGCGATGCCCCCAACGTCATGGAGGCTGCTGCATAGCGCCCTGCAATCCCTTGCCACGCATCTACAATCAAGCGCACCAACACCCCACTGTTGTACCAGACATGCGCCATCACAACGACGGCTAATCCTTGGGGAACTTCAAGTCCGAGTACAGTGGCACACCATGTGTGGGGGGCACACAAGGTGGTCAACATGGTGGCGGCGACTGGCGTCGGGATGACAAACGGCACACTGACCGCCAGCCATGTGCACGTCGCCAACAGCCCGGGGCGACGCACCATCGCCCACGCAATCGGCAACGCACAGATGATGGCCACGAGTGTCGATAGCAATGCTTGACCAAACGTCGCACCACCAATTTGGAGCATACGGGTAATGATTGCGCCATCAAGCCATGTCACGCCACGCCACCATACCGTCAGCAACGGCATCATGACGCCAACGATTACGCCAACAAAGACCAGACTACGCCCAAACCACGACCATCGCATCGTCAGCTACTTCCCACGAGCCAGATTTTGCCAAATGGGGCCATCGGGGTAACGATACGCTTCGCGCGTCGCAGCTTTCATTTCGATGCTATAGCCCGGTAATTGGGGTGGCATATAGTGGGCATTGTGAATCACACACGGATCCACGAAGTGTTCGTGCAAATGGTCAACGTATTCGATGACTCGTCCACTCGTACTCCCCGTCACCGCCACAAAATCAAACAGTGATAGATGTTGGACATACTCACACAAGCCGACACCACCCGCATGTGGACAGACCGGCACACCGAATTTGGCCGCCATCAAAATAATCGCCAATACTTCGTTGACGCCACCCACGCGACAGGCATCGATTTGACAAAATGAAATCGCATTGGCTTGGAGGAGTTGTTTGAACATAATCCGGTTTTGGACATGCTCACCCGTCGCCACTCCAATCGGGGCCACGCCACGCGCAATGGCCGCATGACCAAGCACGTCATCCGGGCTGGTCGGTTCTTCGATCCATAATGGATTGAATGGTTTGAGATGCTCCATCCACTCAATGGCTTGGGGGACATCCCAGACTTGATTGGCATCGACCATCAAAAACCGCTCGGGGCCAATCACGTCGCGAATCACGCCGGCACGGCGCACATCCGAGGCAATGTCAATCCCCACTTTCATTTTGATATGGGTAAAACCAGCCGCAATTGCTTCGCGACACAGTTGCCGCACTTTATCATCGCTATAACCAATCCACCCAGCCGACGTAGTATAGGCGGGGTAGCCTTGAGCTTGCATAGTCGCAATGCGGGCTGCTTTGTGGGGTACTGATTTTTCGAGGATAGCAAGCGCTTCGGTAGGGGTCAGCGCATCAGTAATATAACGGAACGGGATACACCGGACGAGCTCTGCCGGCGTCATATCGGCCAACAAGCGCCACAACGGTTTGCCTTCGGCCCGGGCATACAAATCCCAGACGGCATTGACGACGGCGGCCACTGCCAAGTGGACGACTCCTTTTTCGGGACCGACCCAACGCAGCTGGCTATCACCCACCATCTCATACCAAAACGCTCCGAGGTCAGCGGTAATCGACGCCAAATCACGCCCTACCAAACGCTCAGCCAGTTTTTGGGCAGCAGCCACACACCACTCGTTGCCCCGCCCAATGGTAAAGGTCAATCCGTGCCCCACCAATTCAGGATGATTGGTATGCAACATGACATAGGCTGCCGAATAATCGGGATCGCGATTCATGGCATCAGAACCATCGAGGTTCAAGGATGTGGGGAAACGGATATCGAACGTCTCGACCTTGGTAATCACAATTGTCGTCATATATTCCTCGTATTAGATACCATCACGGCGGATGCGCTTGCTCCGCTCGGTTTCGACTTGCAACACGTCGCCTTCATAGGCCCGAATTTGATTGGTCACGATAAAGTGGGTAGCATCACACCGCACCTCACTCCAGGTTTCGACCCGTGTTTGCCAGGTGCCACGCCCCACACAAATCGTGTGTTCGCTGACAGTGCGGGCACTCAGTGGGTCGGTCACATCGATAAAGTAGCGATCCGCCGCACGGTGATCATACGTCAAGCCATCAACGAGTTGAAAGGCGCCATGATCATTTTCGTCATGCAATGCCCATACCTGGCTGATTTGATCATATTGTTCATAGCGTTGCCGTTGATCGGGGCGAAGCTGCGTCACCCCCACTTCAGGAGTCATTGCCGGCGGCGCAAATTGCCCTGCCATTGCGTCAGCTGATTGTGGCGTACGCACGGGTAATTCGAGGTGCGACTGCGCTGGGTCAATCGTAAGTGTCACCAGTACCGGTGACGGCCAAGCATGCGGCCAATACGACGGACTCACTGCCACGCGCCAATGATGCCCCGCCGGCAAACAATGCCCCGCGGCATTGAGTATCACCGTGACCGTCTCGAAATGTCCCGGCTGCATCGCAATCGGCACCTCATGCCCAGCGCGGTGGGTCAAATTGAGCAAACCGCGACTCACCAATAGTGAGCGCCCATCGGGAGCCACATCACACAAGCGTACCACCAGCATCGCCTGAGGCTGGTCACTTGCGACCCGCAATGTAACCCGTGGGAAGCCTAGTATCGTCTGGTCAATATCTGTCGTCACCAAATCAGCACACCACGACCGGCCATCTTCACCCCGTTGGTCGGGTGGGTAATCACCCGGGATGGCATACGAGCACCACATCCCTGCATCGGCGCCACTGCGCAAATCGGTCCCCACATGCATCACGGACTGATTAGGGCCAAGCACATATTGGGCGTATTGCTGCGTCGGGTTCGGCCACACCGCGTCACCCACCCACTGGCCTGGTCGATTGTCATACCACGCAGCAGGATTGACCCAGTCTTGGATGTAACTGGTCAACATGGGACCATCCATGATATCGGTGGGCACGTCATTTAACCAATGCTGCCACCACTTGATTGCTTCGGCTTGGAAGCCAATCGCCGGTCCCGGCGACCCCGCCTCGGGGTATTTGTGAGCCCACGGCCCCACCAGGCCCTTACGCGGGACGGTGAGTCCGGCCAACAAGCGAAACACGGCGTTGGTATAGCCATCAGCCCAGCCACCGACCGCATACACGGGGCAGGTGATTTGGCGGAAATCTTCATTCACCGAACCTTGTTGCCAAAACGCGTCACGGCGTTGATGTACCAACCACGTTTCGATGTAGGCCGGGGTTTCTTGGATGCGTGACAGCCACATTTCCTTCCATTGATCCCCCACTACCGCTGGATCAGCCGGGCGACTATTGAACGCCAGCATCACCGAGGCCCACGGCAACATGTCGACTGCCAGCAAACAGCCCCCCATGTAATGCACGTCATCGGCATAGCGGTCATCCGTCGAGCAGACCGTAATAATCGCTTTGAGAGCAGGAGGACGGCGAGCAGCCACTTGCAAGGCATTGAATCCCCCCCACGAAATACCAAACATACCCACATTGCCGTTGCACCATGGTTGTTGGGCCAGCCAGGCAATTACTTCGCAGGCATCGAGTTGTTCTTGGGGCAAATATTCGTCATACAAAATCCCATCCGAATCGCCGCTCCCACGCATATCGACCCGTACCGCCGCCAAGCCATGCGCGGCCAGGTATGGATGGCGAATCATGTCGCGACGCACGGTGCCATCATTGCGGCGGTAGGGTAGATATTCGAGTACCGCAGGAATCGGCGCCGTTGTGTGTTTTGGCATATAGATACGAGCCGCCAACCGTGAGCCATCAGACAACGGGATCCAGACGGGGTCTAGGCAAGTGACATTATTCAGGAGGTCGGGATGTTCATTCATACGCCGCCTCGATCTCATCTACCGCCCGCCAGCCACTACTTATCGCGCCATGCACACTCGCCGCATGCCCATCCACGGCAGTGGCTTCACCGGCAAAATGCACACGCCCATGCGGCGCCGCCAAGGCGGGGCGGAGCCCATGCGCACCCACTGGCACCGAGCTATAGGCACCGAGGCTCCACGGGTCGACGCTCCAGTTAATCATGCGCCACCCTACGAGTTGTTCACGGACGACGTCACCAAAAACCTCGGTGAGCAAATCGAGACAGGTACCCAATGGGTCAACGACTGCGCCGATATGTGCCGCCCGTGGTCCCGTAAAAAATCCCATCAGATACGGTGCATCTGTGGCTGCTGTCCACCATACTGGGGCAGGGTCGACGAGACTAAAAAAACTAGCCGTATCATCCCAAAAACGTTCCCGGAAGCGCAAGGCGATTTTGACAGCCCCATGCATATCAATCTGGCGAATCGCATGGAGTTTGGCCGCAGGCAGCGGTGGCTGAAATGCGATTGCGCCTGTTTTGAGTAACGCTAACGGAATCGTCACAATTACGCGCGTGGCAGTCAATACTTCTCCATTCGCCAACATTACCCTACAGTGGTCATCGCCATCATGAATGGCAGTCACCACACTTTTCATACGGATTTGCAACGCCTGAGCCAATGCCGCCACAATCGGCGCATATCCACCCACAATATGATGGTCATTGCCCCCCAAATGCTCACCCTGCACAATATCTGCTTGCATGGCATGAATACTTGCGAGTTCGGGAGTCGTCGCCGCACTATGCGCTAACCGGATATCAGCCAAATGACGTGCCAAACCATGATAATCGTTGTCATCCAGCCATTGGGCAAAACTGATATCGGGACCTTCGTAGGTGGCAATCTGCGCTTCGATGGTGGCCAGTGGGGGCAAAGTCACATCATTCGCAAACAACGTCAAGGCATCTTGCAACTGTGCGTGATGCCAAATCCGTCGCCCGTCCCAGCGCCCAGCAATCGTGGTGGCTAGTCCCAGTTGGCGCACAAATTGCCATGTCGACACCTCGTCACCATGAATGAATTCGGCGCCGAGTTCGATAGCATAGGCAGGGTCACTCGCATCACTCCAAACCCGCCCACCGATGCGGTCACGCGCTTCACACACCAGCACGTTGCGGCCAGCATCATGCAAACGACGGGCTGCAGCCAACCCGGCTACGCCCGCCCCAATCACAATCACATCATATGTTGTCATGGTCTACTCCTTTGTAAAACCATTCGCCACAAATTCTTCAAGGAGCTGCCGCGCCACCACATCGCTATCATGTTGCCCGAGTTGTGCCAGCGCCACCGACCACCCCGGGAGCTGCTGAATAGCATCGCGTAACTGCGCATCGAGTGCGCGTTGTAACGACAATAAGTGCCGGCGTTGTTGCCGCCAAGTGGGAGGATGGGTCTGCAACCACTCGGCATGTGTCAACAATGCATCAACTAACTCAGCCACGCCGGTGTGTTGCACTGCCGATACCGGCAACACGGGCACCGACCAGACATCGTCTGTTGCCATCTGCATGCGAATCAAGGCACGAAGTTGTTGGAGCGTTGCCGGGGCATCTGGGCGATCGCTTTTGCTGACCACAATCACATCTGCCACTTCGAGCAAGCCTGCTTTGATTGATTGCACCTCGTCACCCATCCCGGGGGCTTCGACGAGCAGCACGGTGTCTGCCACATCGACCACTGCCACATCGCTTTGGCCAGCACCCACCGTCTCGAGCAACACCATCCCAAAGCCAGCAGCCCGCATCAGCATCGCCGCATCGAGGGTGGTAGCCGCAAGTCCCCCGTATTGCCCCCGATTAGCCATACTACGAATAAACACGCCACTATCGCCGGCCAAATCATACATACGGATGCGATCGCCGAGCAACGATCCACCACTCAGTGGCGACGACGGGTCAACGGCAATAATCCCCACTTGCATGCCACGCTGACGCAGTTCTTGGGTAATCACGGTGGTGAGACTCGATTTACCGGCGCCAGGCGCCCCCGTAATCCCGACCAACGAGCCAACCCCATATCCAGACAACGCCTGGCGCAACCGACGGACCGGCGCGCCCCCGCGGTCAATCAACGTCAAGGCGCGCGCCAAGGCGCGACGATCACCACGGCGCACATCTGTCGCTAATTGTGACACCGTGGCATCGCTCATGATGTTGCTCGCCGCGCAGCAACGGTAGTCCGGATAAAGGCCACGATTTCGTCGGTATTGGTGCCAGGACCATAGATAGCATCGATACCGTGTTGACTCGTCAGTACGGCACTATCTTCGGCAGGGATAATCCCGCCGGCAATAATCACACAATGCCCTAAGCCTGCATCACGAAGTTGCGTGGCCACCTTGGGCAACAAGGTCATGTGCGCGCCCGACAAAATCGACAGCCCTACCACTTCGACATCTTCTTGCAAAGCCGCTTCGACAATCATGTGGGGAGTCTGGCCGATACCGGTATAAATCACATCCATCCCGGCATCACGCAGGGCACGGGCGATAACTTTCGCGCCACGGTCATGGCCATCGAGCCCCGGTTTGGCAACCAATACACGAATAGGGGTATCACTCATTTGCGACCTCCAGCGCGCTTGCCAAACAACGATGGGCGTTGCACTTGATCGACGCCCATATCTTCGTATTCGGCTTCACCTGGGCGCATGCCCGGCTTTTGGGTGAGCCATTCTTCACGGAGTTTGTGCGCATCTACAAAAAACTGCATAATTGCGGCTTCATCCCCCGCAATGATTTTTTCTTTGAGGGTATTGAGTTCGACTGTCGTATCGTCGATCCAACGCGTCAGCGCATCACGATTTGTCATGACAATATCGCGGTGCATGGTCACATCACCAGAGGCGAGCCGCGTCATATCGCGGAAGCCAGTGGCAGCCAGTGCGCCCATTTCGCGACCGGCCGCCGTCCCCACCGTCGTTTTGACAATTGTCGCTGCCAACACAAACGGCAAATGCGAAATTCCGGCCACATAGGCATCATGTTCGACGGGATCAATAAAATAAACTTTGGCGCCAATCCGTTCAACCACGGCTTCGCACAGATTGATAGCGTCACCGGGGGTGGTGTTCGTGGGGCACAAACAATAGACCGCATCTTTAAACAAATCGCTGGTGGCTGCTTTGGGACCACTTTTTTCACGACCAGCCATCGGATGACCACCAATAAATGAATTGGCTGCTGGCAATAATTCACGAGCCCATTCACCCACCATCGCCTTGGTACTCGTCACATCAGTCACTACCGTACCCGCACCGAGATGTGGTGCAAGTGATTGCAAAGCAGATCGCATTGCTTGGGCAGGTACCGCCAATACCACCAAATGAGCTCCGGCGACCGCTTCGGCAACCGTATTGGCTACCTTATCAATCGCTAGTCGCCCACGTGCTTCCTTGGTATTGGCAACGTTTGCATCATAGCCAATCACTTCCAATTCACCCATGGGGTCTTTTTTGCTGTCGGCAGCACGTAACGCCATCCCTAACGATGATCCTATCAACCCCATGCCGATAATAGCAATTCGAATCATGATTTACTCCTTCATTGCAGCCTTAACGTGTGGCTGGGGGCTCGATAAACGACAAAAATAATACTTCGGCAATCACAATCATCAATATCCATGGGATAACTAATAACGGTGTGAATGCATGTAATCCAAATAAGCCAAACAATCCCACGACCATTAACCCAATCTCACGCGCTTGGCGCCACGCCCGACGCACATCATAGCGCCGTGCCCGTTGCCGAAACGCTAACTGGCCAATGACATACGTTATCGGCACACACAATGTTGACAACACCCAATACAATGCCATACTCACCAATAAATAGACGGGCACATCGGGCAACCACAACAGTGAATTTGTTGGCGTGGGCACATACAATATAATCTGTACTGCCAAAAACAACCCCAACACACCGCGCATCGCTACCCCTCGTGCCCGAAAGTAGTATTCCATCGGGACATAGGTCAACATGCCAACAATCACCGAAACACCCACAAGAAAGAATTGTTTGGCGCGATCATCTACCGGCCATACCCCATTAAATATAATTGCACCCAACCCGAGCCACGCAAACCCCGCCAATACAAACCATATCAATATTTGGGTACGCGACACACCTTCTTGGGTCACCACAGTGACTGGTGCAGGGGTATTTCGCGGTGGAGTTATCCGGGTACGTGTGCGGGTCATCGCATCCATCCATTCAACACCACTGTAGCTGCTCCGACATCGCACCTACATGCACTTATTTTCAGTATATCTGATTTTACAACAATACCAACGCTAATCCACCATATCACGCATAAAAAAAATTCCACTATACACTATTTCAATAAATATCAAATAAAAAAATACCGCTATAATTTTGAGGTCAACTCAATGAAGAGGAGTAACCATGAGTATCATTCGCATAGGAGTCGTCGGCGCCGGTAGTGTAGCCCAACGAGGAATTTTGCCGCACCTCAGTCAATCCGACCTCAGCGACCGCATCGCCCTCACCGCCATCTGCGACCCGGCACCGGGGCGTGCCGATGCCGCCGCCGAAAAATTCGGCATCCCCCAACAATTCACCGACTACGACGATTTTTTGGCCAATGCCAGCGTCGATATGGTGATTTTGGCCACCCCCATTGGCATGCACTACGCCCAAGGACGAGCAGCGATTTTGGCGGGCAAACATGTCCATTTCAACAAAACCATGACCACCACCAGTGCCGAAGCAACCGACTTGATTAATTTGGCTGCCGAACGGGGCGTCAAAATCGTCGCCTCGCCCGGCGAAATGAACCGCCCCCACAACCAAGCCATCCGCAAAATGATTCAATCGGGCACGATTGGCGATTTGTGTTGGGCGGTGTGTGGGGCGTCGTTTGGGCGCTACCACGAAAACGAAGAGTTTCGCCAAGGCAACGACCCCCTCTCAAACATCGACCCGTCATGGTACTACCGCAAACCCGGTGGCGGGCCGCTGTACGACATGACCGTCTATGCGTTGCACGGGCTTACCGGCATCCTCGGACCTGCCAAACGGGTCACCGCTATGTCGGGGGTGCGCATGCCGATGCGCGAATTCCGTGGCCAAATGGTGCCGTGTGATGCCGACGACAACACGCTCATCTTGATCGACTTTGGCAACAATGTATTTGCAATGGCCTATGGCACGCCTGCAGGAAGCATCAGCGAAGGCTTTAGTGGCAGTTATTTTGGTACCAAAGGTCAAATTGTCGGACTCAAGCTCAACGGTGAATTATTTGACTACCCCGGCAGCGACAAAGCCGATAGTCACCCGCAGGGACGCTGGGCCGGCAATCAGTGGATTTTGCCACACGTCACCCCAGCCCATCAGCAGATTGATGAGCATCATGTCTACGAAGACATCATGCAGTTGGTGGATTGGGTGCGCACTGGCACACCCGCAGTAGCGAGTGCCGAACATGCCCGCCATGTCATAGAAATAATCGAAGCGGGCTTACGAGCCGCCGAAACAGGCCAGACGCAGATTCTGACAACAGCGTTTTAACCGTCCACTGCATTGGCGATATGCAGTAGATTTGCACACACGACATGCGTTCTTTGTGATAAAATCAACGAAGACGTATTGCGATGAAGTTGGATCACGGCGTGCGGTGGCATATTTGGCACAAATGTGGACTTTACGCCGTGATACATCTGATTCATACGCCGGATGCGTATGAGAGTCACAGGGACATGAAAGACGTAACACACGATTTGCGCGGTAACTTGCAAGTGGTGGATGCGGACGCATGTCAATTCAGAGTGTAGAAAGGTACCAGATGGCTCAGGTATTTAATCGACGGACGAATAAGATCGTTCGGTTGAGTATCTTTGTTGGTATCCCGTTAGTACTAGCATTGCTGTCAACAGCATGGTGGTACTACACGCGGTCCGACTGGATACGCGACGTGGGGCCTGCGAACGCCAAAGTACAACCCGGCGGTGGCTATAGTCACCAGCTCCATGTGGGTGGGCTCAAGTTGGATTGTCGCTACTGCCACACCGGCGTAGAGATTTCGAGTTCAGCCAACATCCCTCCCATCGAGACCTGTATGGGTTGTCACTCGCAAGTATTGACCAAAAGTGCCAAGCTCGAATTCATCCGTAACAGTTATGCCAAGGATGTCGCCGTGCAATGGAACAAGGTTCATGACGTGCCCAAGTTTGTCTATTTCAATCACAGCATCCACGTAGCCAAGGGTGTAGGTTGCTCGACGTGCCACGGCAATCTCGCCACCATGCCTGTTGTCTACAAGACGCAAGCGTTGTTTATGAGCTGGTGTCTGAATTGTCACCGCAACCCTGAGCAATTTTTGCGCCCCAAGTCCGAAATATTTAATCCGGCGTGGCAACCACCGGCGGATCAGATCGCCCAGGGGCTCATTTTGAAGCAACAATACAACATTCGTAGCAAGCTTCAATTGACCAACTGTTCGATTTGCCACCGATAGAGCGAGACGAAGCACAAATGAGCAAAGAATCACTCGATACTCAGGGCACCAGCGGGCGTAGCTACTGGCGGAGCCTCGAGGAATTGTCCCAGACCGCAGAATTCCGGGCCCGACTCGATCGCGAGTTCCCCCGCGAAGCTGCCGAAATGCGCGACCCCGTAAGTCGCCGTTCGTTCCTCAAATTGATGGGTGCCTCGATGGCGCTGTCAAGCCTGGTCGGCTGTCAGTTTGCCCTCAAGCAACCCCAAGAAAAAATCGTCCCGTACGTGCGCCAACCCGAGCAAGTCATCCCGGGTCGCCCGCTCTACTTTGCCACCAGCATGGCCGTCCAAGGCTATGGCATCGGTTTGTTGGCCGAAAGCCACGAGGGTCGTCCGACCAAAGTCGACGGCAATCCTGACCATCCTGCCAGCCTCGGTTCGAGCGACGCTTGGATCCAAGCATCAGTATTGACGATGTACGATCCCGATCGTTCACAACAAATCCTCAACGCCGGTAAACCCGCCACTTGGGCTGATGCCAGTGCTGCACTCGCCACTGCCGCCAAAGCTGCTGCGGACGGGTTGCGTATCATCAGTGAGCCCACCAGCTCACCCAGCATCGTAGCCGCCATTACCGGGTTGAGTGGCGCCAAATGGTACCAATACGATGCCTTGAGCAACGACAACGTTGCCAATGGCGCCCAGTTGGCATTTGACCGCGTCGTCAACACCATCTATGCCTTTGACAAAGCCAGTGTGGTCGTCGCCCTCGATAGCGACTTCACCCACGGCTCACCCACGTCAATCCGCTATAGCCGCGATTTTGCCAGCACCCGTCGCCTCGAAAGCGATACGCCCAGCATGAGTCGCTTGTATGTTGCCGAGCCCACCCCCAGCAACACCGGCACCATGGCCGACCATCGCTTGCCCGTCAAGGCTGGTGATATCGCCCCCATGGCTCAGGCCATCGCCGCCGCCCTTGGCGTCGCAGGCGTGACTGCTCCTACCTTGAGTGAATCAGTCACCAAGTGGGTCAATGTCGCTGTGGCAGACCTCAAAGCCGCCGCTGGCAAGTCGATTGTCATCGCCGGTGAATCACAACCCGCTGCCGTCCATGCCCTCGTGCATGCCATCAATGCCAGCTTGACCAATGTCGGCCAGACCGTCACCTATACCGAAGCAGTGATTAGTGGCCCGACTGGTGCCGCATCACTCAAAGCCTTGGTCGACGAAATCAACGCCGGTGCAGTCAAAATGCTGGTGATTGCTGACGCCAACATTGCCTACAATGCCCCCGCAGATATCAACGTTGCCGAAGCGCTCAAAAAAGTCCCCACTGTGGTACATTTGGGGCTCTACAACGACGAAACCGCTGCCTTGGCCAATTGGCACATCAACGGCGCACACTACCTCGAAAGCTGGGGCGACGTACGGGCTTTTGACGGCACCGTATCACTCCAACAACCCTTGATTGCTCCCCTCTACGACGGCAAAACCTTCCTCGAAGTGATTGCAGCGCTGGCAGGCAATGCCACTGCAACAGCCCACGAGTTGTTGACGACGTATTGGAAGTCCGTCCAAGGTACCAAGGACTATGCCTTTGACAAACAGTGGCAGATTTCCTTGCACGATGGGACTATCGCCCAAACCGCTGCAGCCACCATCAATCTCACCGCCAAGGTAGGCGGCGAGATTCCTGCAAGTGGCACCGGCCTCGAGCTCATCTTCCGCCCTGACCCTTCACTCCGCGACGGTTCCGCCGCTAACAACGGCTGGCTCCAAGAAGTCCCCAAACCAATCACCAAGTTGGTCTGGGACAACACCGCGCAGATCAGCCCTGCTACCGCCAAAAAACTCGGCGTCAAAAACGAAGATGTCTTGGAATTGACCTACCAAGGGCGGAGCGTCAAAGCCCCAACCTATATCGTCACTGGTCAAGTCGATGACACCATCGTGGTGCACCTCGGGTTCGGACGCACGCAGGCCGGCAAAGTAGGCACCAAGGTCGGCTTCAACGCCTACGCCTTGCGTGGCACGGAGACGATGTGGTTCGGCAACGGTGTCGAAGTCAAAAACACCGGCGTCAACTATACCCTCGCCAGCACCCAAGAGCACTTCACGCTCGAAGGGCGCGACGAAGATATCTACCACATTACCACCCTTGCCAAGCTCATCGAAGAAAAAGCTGCAGGCAAAAAAGAGCCGAAGCGCGAAATCTTCTCGCTCTTCCCAGCCCACGACTATTCCAAGGGCTACCAATGGGGTATGTCAATCGACTTGAACGCCTGTAACGGCTGTAATGCCTGTGTCGTCGCCTGTCAAGCCGAAAACAACATCCCAGTGGTCGGCAAAGACCAAATTTGGCGCGGTCGCGAAATGCAGTGGATTCGTATCGATACCTACTTCGCTGGCGATCCGACCAACCCCTCAATCTACCAAGAGCCCGTTGCCTGTATGCAATGTGAAAATGCGCCGTGCGAAATCGTCTGCCCAGTGGCTGCCACCGTCCACGACGAAGAAGGTATCAACAACATGGTGTACAACCGCTGTGTGGGTACCAAGTACTGCTCAAATAACTGCCCATACAAGGTCCGCCGGTTCAACTTCTTCCAATATGCCGACGAAGAAACACCTTCACTCAAGCTCCAACGCAACCCAGACGTCACCGTTCGGGTGCGTGGTGTGATGGAAAAGTGCAACTACTGCTTGCAACGCATCAACGAAGCCCGCATCGACGCCGACCGCGAAGATCGCGAAATCAAAGATGGCGAAGTCATCACCGCTTGTCAGCAGGCCTGCCCTTCACAGGCGATTGTCTTCGGCAACATCAACGACAAGTCATCACGCGTTGCCAAACTCAAAGAGCTCGATACCAAGTTCAGCATGCTTGATTCACTCAACACCAAGCCACGCACCAGCTACATGACGAAGCTGACGAACCCAAATATCGAACTCAGCGGAAAAATGGAGTAGCAGATGCAAACATCGCAACCGCTTAAACCACCCGTCGTTGAAACATATGACGAACTATTGGGACCAGGCGAGACCTATTCGTCCGTAACGGCACGAATTGGCGACATCGTCCTCTACCCACTCCTCAAAACGCCATGGGGCTGGATTGGTGGCTTCATCGCCGCTGGTCTGTTACTCATGTTGTATCTGTACGCATTAGCCACACTCTTTACCGTCGGTATCGGTATTTGGGGTATCAACATCCCGATTGCGTGGGGTTTTGACATCATCAACTTTGTGTGGTGGATTGGTATTGGTCACGCCGGCACGTTGATTTCGGCCGTATTGTTGTTGTTCCGCCAAGACTGGCGTACCTCCATCAATCGTGCCGCCGAAGCGATGACGATTTTTGCAGTGGCATGTGCAGGTATCTACCCGCTGATCCACACCGGTCGTCCGTGGTTGGACTATTGGTTCTTGCCCTACCCCAACACTATGGGCATGTGGCCACAGTTCCGTAGCCCACTCGAATGGGACGTATTCGCCATTTCCACCTATGCCACGGTATCGGTGTTGTTTTGGTTCATCGGGCTCATTCCTGACTTAGCCACCTTGCGTGACCGCGCCCAACACCCCATCGCCAAGATTTTCTATGGGTTGTTGTCGTTGGGCTGGCGTGGAGCTGCCAAGCACTGGCAGCGCTACGAAAAGGCCTCGCTGATTTTGGCAGGTCTGTCGACGCCGTTGGTATTGTCGGTACACTCAATCATCTCGTTCGACTTCGCCGTGGCACAGCTACCAGGCTGGCACGTCACCGTCTTCCCACCATACTTCGTAGCCGGCGCCGTCTATTGTGGTTTCGCCATGGTAATTGTGTTGATGATCCCCATCCGTCGCTGGTTTGGGCTCCACAGCTTGATTACAATGCGGCACTTCGATGTGATGAGCAAGGTCATGTTGGCATCGGGGTTGATTGTGACCTACGGTTACTTCGGCGAAATCTTCTATTCTTGGTATTCGGGCAGCATTTATGAGTACTTCTTGATTGTCAACCGTACGACGGGTCCATGGGCATGGTCGTATTGGGCGCTGATTATTTTCAACGTACTCATTCCACAAGTGTTGTGGTTCAAGCGCTTCCGTACGAATTTGCCAGTACTCTTCTTTGTGTCGATGTGTATCAACGTCGGTATGTGGTTTGAGCGCTGGGTCATCATCGTACTAAGCTTGACCCGCGACTTTTTGCCCACTTCATGGGGTACATATACGCCGACATTCTACGACTGGGCCACGTATATTGGTTCATTCGGGTTGTTCTTTATTCTCTTCTTCTTGTTCATCCGTTTGTTGCCCATGGTTGCGATTTTCGAAGTTCGCGACTTGGTACACAAGACCGCCCACAAGGCACACGACAAAGAAGACCATGGACACGCTGGTGCGTAACGGTGCAGTGATGTTCCCATCACTCAACGGTCAATGAGAGGTTTGCATGTTCAAACGCAAGTCAAACGCAGCAGAAGCCGCATCCACCGCACCAGCCACCTATGGCATTATGGCGGAGTTTAGCGGCACCGATGAAATCATCGCTGCAGCAGAATCAGTACGCGCCGCGGGTTATACCCTGGTCGAAGCGTACACCCACATCCCCGTACATGGGCTCGACGACGCCCTCGGACACAAACCGACGCGCTTGCCTTGGCTGGTACTCGCCGGTGGCATCACCGGAGCCAGCGGGTTGTTTGGGTTCATGTGTTGGGTCAATCTCGTCGATTACCCATTAAATATCGGCGGGCGTCCGTTGTTCAGCTGGCCGGCATTTGTGCCAATCACATTCGAAGGTATGGTGCTCTTTTCGGCATTTGCTGCCGTATTTGGGCTGATCTTGATTTGTGGTTTACCGTTGCCATACCACCCCGTTTTCAATGCGCCTGGCTTTGAACGGGCATCAGTAAGTGGCTTCTTTTTGTGTATTGAAGCCAAAGATCCGCAATACGATGCGGCCAAAGCATCCAGCTTCCTCACGAAGCTCGGCGCCACGGCAGTGCACGAGTTCAGTGAGTGAGAAGCATATGCAACTATCAATGACTTCACTCCGACGCATCGTGGCCCGCGTCATTATGCTTGGGTTGTTCGGTTTGGCGATTTCGGCTTGTCACCTCGACATGTACGACCAACCCAAATACACCCCACTGGCAGCTAGTGACTTCTTCAAAGACGGTGCGTCAGCACGGCGCTTGGTCGACGGCACGGTATCACGTACCGGCCTCAAAATCGACGAGCGCACTACTGGCCATGTCGGCGGTGATCCTGCTGGCGAATATGTCACCACCAACCCGATTTCGATTAACGAAGGGGTGTTGGCCCGTGGCCAAGAACGCTACAAGATTTACTGCTCGATGTGTCATGGTGTCAATGGTGACGGAAAAGGTATCGTGGCAGGACCGTATTCGCAAGGCCCATTGAAGCTCAAGCCACCAGCGTTGTTTTATGTAAATCAACTAAGTGCTGAGCTCCAAAAAGCTCCCGACGGCTACTACTTCAATATCATCTCCCACGGCAAGCAAAATGCCCAGGGTGACTACACCATGTTCCAGTATGCATCGCGCATCCAAAACGTCGACGACCGCTGGGCCATCATCGCCTACATCCGCGAGATGCAAAAGAACCCACCAGCGCAAAAGTAAGTGAGAGTGCCCGGCGTAGCGCGCCTACGCCGGGCCTTCGGTAAGGACATAACCGTGGCAGAACAGACTGACAACATGCACCAAACCCTGAACGCTCTTCAGCGGCGTGCAACCATCGTCGGCGGCGCCGCCCTCGCACTTACGGTCGTGGGGATTGCGGTAAGCTCGACCAGCCAGGTATTGCAATCATACCTGTTTGCGTTCCTTTTCTTCTTTGGGGTATCTGCAGGCAGCATGTTTTTGTTGACCTTGCAGCACATCACAAGTGGCGTCTGGGGTTTGATGATCCGCCGCTTCACTGAAGCCAGCACGCTGGTGCTTCCGTGGATGGGGCTCTTCTTCTTGCCCATCGCTGCTGGCGTCGGGATTTTGTACGCGTGGACCAACCCCGCAGTTATTGCCGAAGAAGCATCTGTGGCGGCCAAAGTCCCCTACCTCAATATTCCCTTCTTTCTTGCCCGTACAGTATTCTATTTTGTGGCGTGGATTTTGTTGATTCGTCGCTTGCGCCGCCAATCAATTGCCCAAGACAACGCTCCTAAGTCCGAATCTGTATCGTGGCGCGACAAATTGGCCGTCACTAGTGGCCCTGCACTCGCCGCACACATCATGTTGTGGACGTTTGCTGCCACCGACTGGGGCATGTCACTCGAGCCAGCCTGGTCGTCGTCGATGTATCCTGTGGGCTGGATGGTCGGCCAAGTCCTGACCAACTTTGCCATCTGGATTATCGTGTTGTGGTTGTTCACCCGCAACAACTTCCTCGGCTACGAAATCCCCGTCGACCGCTTGCACGACTTGGGTAAATTCACCTTTGCCTTTACCGTACTCTGGACGTACCTCAACTTCTCACAGTACCTCATCATTTGGTCAGGTAACGTGCCAGAATTGACCCCGTGGTACTACGTCCGGAGCAATGGTGGGTGGGAATATGTGTCGATTGCCTTAATCATTGGGCACTTCTTCTTGCCATTCTTCTTATTGATGTCACGCCACACCAAACGCAACTTTGGTGTCGTTGCGCGGATTGCAATGTGGATTGTCGGTATTGAAGTCGTATATGTATTCTGGTTAATCAACCCAGCCTTCCATCACGACGCCATCCAGATGCACTGGACGCACGTCACCGCATTTGTGGGCGTTGGTGGCTTGTGGATTAGCCTGTTCTTGCGCTACCTCAAGCAATTGCCAATTTTGCCACCCAACGATCACCGCATTCCCGAGCTCGAAGCACAGCTCAATGATCATGGGCATGGCCATAAGGCACCTGCCAGCCACTAATCTCGCAGGCAAGCTTCTCCCCTCATCACGGCCATGCCATGGTGAGGGGATTTTTGTGTGTGAATCCTTATGTGTTGCTCATCTGCGCTTCATCAAGAACTGCGATGATGTACACATACCGATGAGCGAACAACTCATCTCCCCAGCGCCGAGGCCCCAACTTCCTCATACATCCCCTATCTTCCCCTAACCCCTCCAAGCCAAACGGCGACAACTTGGAGGGGTATCCTCTTGCCTAAATGAAGCATGAAACATAAAGTAGAGACGCATGGTGATTGACGTATGAAATACCCAAATTAACATCGCAAACCAGATAAATAGTCCGACAAAATTTTGGTCTTTTCTTTGCAAAGATGTCTGAAAAATTATCTATGCTGTAAATTTTTTACACTATACAATACGTGTTTTTGTAGTTTTATCATAAAACTACGCAATATATACACAACTTTTACTTCTTTCCTATACCTGCTCAAAAGCACTTGCGTAGTACAGAGAAGTTGCTACACTTGGCGTATCCCAATTGGAAGTAGCCATTTTGCTACCGCACTAATGCAACCTAGGGCATTAGCCGTCGGTTACGGAATTCGCCAAATTTGCACTACAGACAATGTAGTCATTGCAGTGAGAGGGATCGACGTGAATTATCTGTATCTGCTTTTTGCCGTAGCACATCTCGCCATTGGAGGCTTGGTTGTTCAAGCTGCCAGCAAGCAAAAAAGCTTGGGGTTGTGGTTACTCGCACTCGTCAGCCTCGGTTTAGCATATGACAATGCTATTCTCGGCATTGGTGCCATGATGGGCGCTGGCGATAGCTTGTTGCAACTCAATATTATGCGCTTCGCCATGCATGCCGTCGCAACACCGTTGATGATGATCGCTGGGCTTACCTTGGCACGCAATGCCAGTGTGAACTGGACATGGCGCCGGAGCATGACGATTTTGGTATATGTGACGACACTTAGCTGTATTGCGTATGGTATCAACGAATACCTGACTGGTGCAGCCTTCAAAATAGCTGATTCGGGTGTGTTGCGCTATGTGCTGGCCGAATCACATGGGCCTCCGTTAGGTGCAATCACCACGATGACATTCTTGATTGCCTTTGGTATCGCCCTCTACATCCAAGAACGCTCGTGGTGGTTGTTGGCCGGGGCCTTGACGATGTTTGCCAGCGCCACCTTCCAGTTGGGCATCATCGAAAACATCGGTGAAGTGTTGCTGATGGTCAGCTTCCTCGCCACTGCCCAAAAGTTCACCTACATCAACCGCGCGGGCTACTTGGCAGCCGTCGCCGCCATGAATCCCGAAGACCGCGCAGCCCAAGCAGAAGCCCAACGTGGTCGCAAACGCAAATCAGCCATCTGGAATCGCGGCTTGGCCTGGGTAATATTTGTGTCATTGACTGTCGACACGATTGCCTACTACGGCAGCAATCTAAATGACAAAGCGAACTATGCTGCCGCCAAATTGGCACAGAGTGGTGCCTATGTCACGCATTTATATGCCAGCAACATCTACTTGATGCTCTTCTTTGTGCATGCCGTGGCCAGCTTGTACTTCTATGGCGTCCCACGCTTACGTGCCAACATCCGCGCCATCCACGTCTATATCGGCTACGGTGTGTTTATCTTCACCATGGTGAGTCAGTCGGTCATCGGCATGGAACCATTGCATATGATTACCTACGTCATCAATTGGGCCTTTATTGCCGCCCATATTGTGCTGAGCTTCCGGTTTATGTTGCAACGAGTACGACGTGCCAATGTCGACCCCATGCTTGAATTGACGGTTAGCCCCCACTTGCGAGAACCCATCACCAAGTAATCCTGCCAAAAATTTCCACCCAAAAAACATCCCGCTGGTCACTTCATTGTGACTCGCGGGATGTTTTTGTGGAACTAAGACTAATTGAGGTTATCGGGGGTGGTGTGCAAGGTGCGTCGGCGTGACGCCATGTCCATCACGGCCAACAAGGTGTCAGTGTCAAGGGAAGCAGCTTCGGCCTGCATCTGCAAACGGGTGTGTGACCCTTGAATGCCCATTTGCTTGAGGACGTGCTGTGCTTCGGGGATTTGCGTCATGATCTCGTCGCCAAATGATTGTGCGTGCTGTGCGTGGTCCATCTTGGCCTCCTTGCCAATCAGGTAATCACTAATCCACCCATACTATAGCATAGTATTTGGATAAATCAACCAAATAAACACTGTTTTATTTGTACAAAATATACAAATTACCACAAAAAGGCATCTAAAAACAAGTGCAGGCGGTGTTTTGAATGGGACGCTCAGAATATGCGGGATAAATATGATGCTGGCAAACAACACCGCTGGTGCGAAACGAGTAGGATGGGGCAGTTTTTTATCACAAACAACAAAACGATACCCCACAAAGAGGGAATTTATTTGCCGAAAGCAGGTAATCGTGCTAGGATAGCACAGCGAATGGATACACGTGGGAGTACAAACAGATGAGTATTTTGGTCGACCGCAATACGCGGCTCGTAGTGCAGGGTATCACCGGTCGCGAGGGTGAATTTCACACCCGACAAATGATGGCATACGGCACCAACGTGGTAGCAGGTGTTACCCCGGGTCGGGCTGGACAAAAGGCCATCGACGGTCAAGTTCCAATTTATAATAGTGTGGCCGATGCCGTACGTGAACGAGCAGCCAACACGTCGATTATCTACGTGCCAGCACCGTTTGCCCCTGACGCCATCCGTGAATCAGCAGCAGCAGGGATCAAGCTGATTGTCTGTATCACCGAAGGTATCCCCGCCAACGACATGGTCAGCACCTACGCATTTGTCCAAGAGTGTGGTGCGCGTTTGATTGGTCCCAACTGTCCGGGGTTGTTGACGCCTGGTCAAGCCAAGGTCGGGATTATCCCTGGCAATATTGCCACGCCAGGGCCAGTCGGCGTCGTCTCCAAGAGCGGCACGTTGACCTACGAAGCCGTCGATGCCTTGACCCGTATCGGGTTGGGACAAAGTACGATTGTGGGTATCGGTGGTGATCCGATTATCGGCACCAACTATATCGATGTCCTCACGCAATTCCAGGCCGACCCCGACACCAAAGCCATCGTATTAATTGGTGAAATCGGCGGCAATGCCGAACAAGACGCCGCTCGCTTCATCGGCAAGTATGTCACCAAACCAGTGGTTGGCTTTATTGCCGGTCGCACGGCCCCAGAAGGCAAACGCATGGGTCACGCCGGTGCGATTATTTCGGGTGGTGAAGGCACTGCCCAAGAAAAAATCGAAGCCTTGCAAGCCGTAGGCGTACGCGTCGCCGAATTACCCACCGATATTGCGCGCTTGGTCAAAGAAGCAATGGAAGCATAAGGTTTCCTACCTTGCGTAAATACAGACGGCGACACAATGAACGTTGTGTCGCCGTTTTTGTACCCCTTTAATCACTGATTCGTACAATCAACAGGAGCCACTATGAGCCGTTATGTCTATTATGAAGATTATCACATCGGGAGTCAATTTGTCACTCCAGGCCGAACGATTGGCGAAACCGAAGTAAGTATGTTTGCCATGCTGACGGGAGATTTTAATCGCCTGCATACCGATGCCGAGTATATGAAAACATCGGTGTTTGGGGAACGAATTGCCCATGGGTTGCTGGGACTAGCTATCGTCAATGGGCTCAAATACCGCACTGACCTCGATCCCGACGGGATTATCGCTTTCCTCGGCGTCAACTGGAATTTTAGTGCGCCGATTAAATTCAATGACACCATCCATGCAATTTTGACCGTACAATCAATGCGTCCCACCAAACAAACTGAGCGCGGGATCGTCGTATTTGCGGCACAAGTCCTCAATCAGCACGCAGTAGTGGTACAACAAGGCGAGATGACAATGATGATGAAGCGGGCGCCACAATTCGTTGCATAATCGCGGTACGATTAAGACAAAAGACAGTCCGCGTATACACCAATACCGAGGGTAGCGTATAATTTCGCCATCCTCGGTATGTTGTACGCTACACCTCGGGAGATTATTCGAGATAGCCTTGTAGGCGGTCACCGAAGTGTGGGGCGCGCAATTGACGCAGGGCATCGGCTTCGATTTGGCGGGTGCGTTCGCGGGTAATTCCAAAGGCAGCGCCGACTTCTTCGAGGGTGCGGCGGCGGCCATCGACCATGCCATAGCGCAACTGCAAAATCGCCCGCTCACGCTCGGGGAGCTCAAGAAGCGCCGTCGTGACGTCGGCTTGGAGCATACGGCGGGTCGCAATGTCGTTGGGGGAATCACTCATTTCGTCGGCAAGCAACTCACCAATATGCCCTTCACCATCACTACTAATGGGTTGTTCGAGTGAAATCGGTTGGGCGGAGGCTTGGAGCAAGCGACGCACTTTGCGGTCAGAGATACCCAAGGCAACGGCAATTTCGTCGGACGTAGGTTCACGTGATAAGCCTTGCTCGAGCACGCGAGTGGCACGACGCATCTGACTAATGGCATCGCTCAAATGGACAGGGAGCCGGATAAGGCGACTTTGCTCGGCGATGGCACGGGTGACGGCTTGGCGAATCCACCAGGTGGCATAGGTCGAAAAGCGATTTTTGCGCAAGATATCGAACTTCTCGACGGCTCGCATCAAACCAATATTACCTTCTTGGACGAGATCCATGAATGACAATGGCCCGCCGATGTATTTTTTGGCGACACTCACGACCAACCGCAGATTTGCTTGAATCAGATGGCGACGAGCATCAGCAGCATCTTCGACGCGACAGTGCAATTTACGGCTCTGGCGTTCACTCAAATGGAGGACATAGGTAGCAGATGTAGGCACATCGGCTAATAGCCAATTCAATAACGCCACGATATCAATATCGATATGACTCGACAAAATTTGCTCGTAAATCACGGATAATGCAGCAATCTGGGTGAATTCAGCCAGCCACAGGAAACGTTGACGGGTACGAAAGAGCAAACTGTCTTCGTCAAACAACGGGTATGAGAGGTTGTGGTCGATACTCACCAAACCACGATTCACGGCAGGCACAAGCAATTGGGGGATAGTGGTCAATTCACCATTTGCATCGCGCCAGCGAGCCACCCACGCCGCCACCGGCAGGGGTTCACTTTGGCTCCGCACGATATCATCAGCGAGGGCATCAATAGCACTTGACGTACGCACGCTATCGTCAGCAAGCGTATCAGTAGTCACCGATGATTGCAGTTGCCCATCAGCGGTACGTACGCTACGCGCCAGCGCTAATACATCACGAGCAAAGGCACCTGCTTCGATACGTTTGGCTAAATCATATTCATCTTGTGCTTTGAGTAATGGGTCTTGACCGATTTCGCGCAGATACATTTGCACGGAATCTTCAACGATAAAATCTTTCGTCGTAGGTTCTTCGATGAATGCATCGGCGACATCGTCAGTCCATTGCGCATCGGGTTCTGCTACGGGGGAAAACACATGTGGATGGGAGGAATGCATCTGCACAAGCCCCTCGCATTCTGTACATTACTATATATGAAATTTATGTCAACACAACATGACTCAGAAAACGAAAGTGGTTGTTGCGCTTGTAAATAAATACGCATCAACAGATAAGCTGGATGTATCGATTTTTTTGAGGGGCCATGTACGTTAAATTACGGCGCATTTTCAAGGAGAAGGCGTATTTTAATGGCGACGTTGGATGACGTGATTCGCAATAGCTGCAAATGCCTCGTAACTATCATCGGTGGCATACGGAGCCAAATAGGCAAGCCCACGCGCAACACAGGCATTGGCAACGTCATAGGCGGCATCAATACCACCGGCAGCCTGAATGCAAGCGATGACTTCGGGGACAAGTTCGGCGGGGATATTCCCTGACACGGCCAAACGCAAAACGGTACTTTGGTCAACTGCGGCAGCAAGGATAAGTGGCAGGGTAATCGTCCCCTCACGGAGGTCGTTGCCAGCAGGTTTCCCGAGCACCGCTTCGCTTTCGACCATATCAAGAATATCATCGATGATTTGAAACGCTAGCCCTAGCTCATAGCCAAACTTACCAAGAGCGGCTACAGCGTCATCACTACCACCTGCCACGGCAATCCCCGAGCGACAAGCGGCTTCGAACAACACGGCAGTTTTGTAACCAATTTTGCGAAAATATTGGGCTTCCGCTTGTTCACGTGGCTCCACAACCGTCACCGGATTGAGTTCGCCTTCGACCATACAGCGGGCAGCATGTACATAAAACCCAATAATCCGCGGGTCGGGTTCATCAGCCAATTCGCGGGCAGCCAAACCAAACAAAAAGTCACCCAGCGCCAAAGCTACGTCACGGTCCCACGTCATATGCACGGTAGCGCGACCACGCCGTGAACCGGCGTGGTCGACCAAATCATCGTGGACCAAGGATGCCGCATGGAGTAACTCAATCGCCACTGCAGGATGTTTGGCACGATCAAATTGATAGTTTGCAAGGCGCGCTGCCAGTAATACCAACATTACCCGCAAGCGCTTACCACCCGATTGCACGGTATAAGCACCCGCAGCACGAAGCACGGCAGTACGCGATTCGATGCGGGCGATTAATTCTTGCTCGACCCGCACCATGTCTTCGTACAAACCAACCCGCTGTAATATGTCATTGAGATGATTGCGCGAAAGGCGCGACGTTGCGCTATCTGAAATGGTCGCCTGTTGCATCGTCACGCCTTCTCCAACCAGTTTGCAATAAGTCTGTTAACTATATCACAAAGTTTTCATCTGTCAATGCAAATATTGTGCAAATATTGTGCAAATACTAGATATAAATTACCAGGCGCCACGCACGACTTCGAGTTTGCTGAGGTGGGCGGCTTCACTGAGGCTGGCGAGATAGGTCAAGTCGCTCCCATATTCGATGACCGAAATACTGGCGTTGGTGACCCAAATCCGATTAATACCATCCATGTGCATGCCCAACGCATCGGCCACGAGGATTTTGACGACGACATCGTGGGTCGAGACGAGGACCGTTTGGTCGGGGTGGGTTTGGATGAGGCGTTCTTTGAAGTCAAGGACCCGTTTGAGGATATCGCTGAAGCTTTCGCCACCCGGCATATGTGAACGAGTAGGGTGCAAGCGCCATTCACGCAAACCGTTGCCGTATTTGGCAATAACTTCGTCAACCATCAACCCAGCCCAATCACCATGATCGATTTCGATGACGGCTGGTTCGATCACAAACGGAGTATCGGGATGGAAGCGATGCACGGCTTCGCCGGTCAAGCGTGCGCGTTGCAAGGGGCTGGCATAAATGGTATGGAATGATTCGGTGCGTAAACGCTCTGCGAGGGCATCGGCTTGGCGTACGCCCATTTCGGACAACGGCGCATCATATTGTCCTTGATAACGACCGATACGATTCCATTCACTTTCGCCGTGACGTACAATAATTAAACGCATATGGTATGCTACCCTATAGATACAATAATACCCTTATGGCATTATACACGACCTCATCACACAACACTATGAACACATCAACCAACCAACCATTAATGCCGGCATTACGCCAAGCGCTGACGAGTGCCGAACCACTCGCATTAGTATTTCATGAAAAGCCGGGCGAAGCCCAGCGCTTCTTGGCATTACTCGACCAGATTCATGATTTGGCCGCCCAATGTACCCAAGCAGGACTTGAAATTGCGTCGGAGCAGGTCCGCATTGTGGCGCTCAATGCACGAGCATTACGTGATGCCGAGCGCTTTATGCGGGCCTATGGCAATACCCCCATTCCCGCAACAAGTTATTTTGGGCCACAATTACGAGATCTAGCGCTCCAACGCCAAAAAAATCGCCGGCGAAGGATCATTACGTCGATAGCAATTGCCCTTACAATCATTGGTATCATTGCGGTCGTGGTTTGGACCACTCCCGAAAGCCCCAACACCACGTTGATTTTGAATGCGGCGATTAGTGGTGACCATGCCAAGGCGCTCCAAGTCGCCCAAGACCAAGCCCAGAAATTCCCCACCGACAGCGAGACGCTGGTATGGTTATCAGTATTATCCGCACTACAAGGTGACCAGCCGGCAGCACAACTGGCATGGCAAACAGCCCAAAAATACAGTGATAACCCCGATTCGTTGATTTATCTTCGTGGCAATGACTTACTCCTCGTCGGTCAATACGACCAAGCAAGTGCAGATGCCACTACGTTACAAGCAAACCCCGCCACCAACCCCGAAGGATTATTTCTGGCGGCAGGAGTAGCTGAAGCCCAAGGGGACGTCAAAACAGCCATTGAACTGATGCGCAAAACCGCTGACGCCGCCGAAGCGGCGGGACGCGCAGAATTTGCGGTAATGGCACGTATTCGGATGGGTGGGCTGATGCAATATGGCATGCCCAAAAAACCATAACCGGGTTAATCTTCACCAAACAAATCGTCGACGGTCATTGGGCGAGTAGGGGCAGAGGGAACGGCATTGACTGGCACAGGTGCCGTATAACCACTCATCATGGCCTGATAAAAAAGTTCATCGTAAGCGCGGGTACGGACCACCACCGGCATCGGTACAGCATGCCCAAGGATCAGACATTGCTGTTTGGAATCGAGCGTCGCAAGGACAGTACGCAAGGCATTGGAGCCACTCACACCCGTAAACACGGCATCAATGTCTTTTTCGTCGTTGAGCAACGCAGTGACGCGGCTCCCTAATTGACTCATGACGTCGCTATCGATCGACGAAGGACGTTGATCAACCACAAGCAACGTGACACTATATTTACGCATTTCACGGGCAATTGTGCCAAAAATCGTCTGTTTGGCGGCGGCCGGATTAAGGAATTTGTGGGCTTCTTCGATGGTAATCACTAACTGGGTAGGTTTGTCCGATTTATCTTTGCTGGTAAGATATTTTTCGGTGCGTTCACGCCACTTGGCATGGATTTTGCGGGTGATGATATTGGCCACCAGCATATAGTCGATGCTGTTGTCAAAACGGCCAAATTCGAGTACGACATGATGTTTCGCCAATAATTCGTCGATCAGGGTGTTGATGACCGAGCCATTGGTTTGTTCGGCGACGTAACCACGGCGCTTGAGGCTTTCGAGTTTGCGTTTGAGGGCACTTAGTGAGCCATAATGAGTGCCAGTTTCGTCGGCGAATTGTTGGATGGCTTCAGGCGACATATCGAGTAGCGCTTTGAGCCACCCATCACCAAAGCGATCGGCGATGCGGTAGGCCGATTCAGCGGCAGTGGCATTGAGGTTGAGCTCGTCTTGGAGGAGCAAAATATCCTCGACTTCGATTTCGTTCAAACCGATGCGGATTTCTTGGTCGTACTGGGCGCCACGCCGGTTGGTAGATTCGGCGTCGAGGGTATAAATCCGCACACTCGGACCAAAAATTTTGCGCAAGCCTTTGACAAAGCCGCCACCCTCAGAGGAGGCATCGCTGGCATATTCGGAGTGCATATCAAAAATCAAATTAGCGGCCACACCGGCTTTGATGGTGCCACTAAGCAACAAGCGGGTCAAAAAACTCTTGCCGGTACCGCTTTTGCCAAAGACGCCGTTGGAGCGTTCGACTAAGCGGGTCAGGTCGATACAGACAGGCACATCCATGTCGAGGGGGCGGCCGATTTCGAAGTGGGTGGCATCTTCTTGGCCAAAGACACGGGTAAAATCACCTTCATCAGCATCATAGACGGGTGAAAAATGAGCCGGGACGGTTTTGACGGGGCGCAGACCTTCGCTCAAATCGCGGGGCAGCATCAGCGATGGGCGGAGCTCGATGGTGCCGTAGGTGGCAGTCCCGACGAGGACGTCGTGCAAAAAGCGGTCATCGCTAGGTGGGTCAATCAGCACACTGGGGGAAGTTGCAGCGAGTTCGACGTCGGTGAGCATCGCAAAAAATTCGTGTTGGATGCCTTGCACCAACAAAAACTGACCGACACGCAAGGCTTCTACTGACTGTGATGCATCAATGCGTGCCGTTAAGCCATCGGTCAACGAACCGTTGGTAATGACTCCGATGCGTGTCCGTGTATTCATCGCCATGTCCTCTTTACAAAACTCACTAATAGTATACCCTACGTCACAAATGTGACGTAGGGTATCACAATCAACCTCAGCGGGAATATTAGCGGACTGCTCGCTTCCACGAGCGCACGACACGGCGTACCGGCATGCGCAATGGGCGACTACTAGCACGCTCACGCACATCGTGTTGTTCCACGTTGGCTGGTTGGCGAATCTCGAGGGTATCGCGGTGGTAGCCGAGGGTCACCATGATATCGTTGAGGTGTTGTGGAGCCGTTTCGCGCATAATCAAAGCATCGTCTTCGGATTCGATGATAACTCGGCGCATTTCGGGGGTGAGACAGTGATGTGCACCACCACGACCCGACAGCATCTGCTGGTAGGCACCGATCCCAAAGAAGGCGATTACCATGCGCTCGCCACCCATTGGCAGCAACAGCGGGGGTTGGCCAGGACGAGGATAGAAATCGTCGGTGTCACACGTATAGCGACCAGCCAAGCGCACGGGACGGACGGGTTGGTGCCAATTGTCGAGCGGCAACACGATGAATTGCTGACCTTCGACAATCAAGGTGTCGGGCAACGAAACCATCAAACTACCGTTGAGCAGGTACCAATCCGGTGCCCCACCACGACCCGACTTGACCGAACCGACTTCCATCAAATAGACACTATGTGATGCGACGGTGTAGCGACCGAACTCACCTACCAAGTCGGGAACAGCAACGCCGTGCTCGGCACAGGCAACTTGCATGGCATGCATCACCCCTTGTAAAAACCCTTGGTAGTCGAAGGTGAATCCGATGTCGTAGGCGTCGGTAGGCATCCCACCACCAAAATTAAAGAAGTGCAAATCGGGCAAACGGGCTGCCAAGGCGGCATAGCTGTCGACAGAGGCGCCGAGGCGGATGCGCCACAAATTGGCGTCTTCCATTTGGCTCCCCACCATGGCATGATAGAGCACGATTTTGTGGGGCGTGCCAGTAACCATGGTCATAGCACTGTCGATTTCGGCGGGAGTCAACCCAAAGCGCTCGCCACCGGGATGGTCAGGGTCGACATCGCCGATATCAAAGCGGGCCCGCACCCCCAACAACAAGGGGTTACGGCAATGACTAATCAAATATGCCAACTCGTCGAGGTCGTCGACGATGGGGATGAGGCGATCGTAGCCGGCATCGTGGAGCGCCACGATGGCATCGCGGTAGCTGAAGTCTTTGGAGCCGTTACAAAACATGTAGCGGTCGGCAGACAACAAGCCTTGGCGCCACAATTGGTGGGCAATGACGATATCAGCAGCGGCAGAAGTTTCGTAATGGGCACCCGATTGCAAGGCGGTGCGCACCACTTCTTCGGCGAAATTCGCTTTGGTGGCGTAGGCGTAGTAAAATTCGCCGGTGTATTGCACTGCCGCACGCGCTTCGGCGATTTTGGCATGCATGTCAGCAATTTGACGGGTTATCAAGGGCAAATAGGCCACCTCGAGGGGTGCGCCGTATTGGTGAACCAAATCGTTGAGATCAATACGATCATCGATGAGCAAATGACCATCACGCCGACTAATGAAACTGTTTAACTGGCCGGCGGCGGTGACACCATGACGCTGGTGCATGTGTTCAAGATAAGTAAGACCGTTCAATTCAGTGATGACTCCTTACACAGATCAATGATTCTAAACCAACGCGTGAAGTACATTACCCACGCTGACGAATTCGCACCACCACCAAACTTGCCCGCCGACTAGCGAGCCATTCGGTTGATGACGCACGTGACGGGCGCAATTGCGCTTTGAGCCACTGTACGAACATGCGGTCCCTCCTCTGATACACACAAAAAAACCAGGCCGTTTGCGACGCCCGGGTGTCTATGTTGCACAGAGATTGTTAGTCTGTCATCTCGGACTGTGTAGGAATATGCGCGAGGAACAATTGCGCGGCGTGAGAATCATACCGCAAGGCACACCTACGACAGGCGCTAGATCAACATAGCCACCCATTAGTTTGTATGCGTTTGCGTCCATATACCCCCACGAAAGCCTACTCGGGATTTGCTCAAATCACTCGAATGGTGACCTGAAAAACGCTCGATAACGGAAGAGGAATTCGTCCGTATCGCCGGAGGCAAGAATGTCTTGGTAGATGTCTACCGAATAACTATTGTAGTAGTTTTTTCGTAGATGTCAAGTAGCAAAATACTCATAAACCAAAGCGATGGAGCGATGCGGCGCTGGGGCGAATATCATGACGCATGAATGCGCCATAATTCGCCCGTACGTATGCTATGATAGTCAAAATATCAGAGGGGCATTATGTCATTACTACGCATCAGTATCCTCATCGTTGGCACGGCACTTCTGCTCGCTTGTACCAATCCGAGCGTGCTAAACACACCGACGCCCACGACCCAAATCATTGCGAGTGCGACGCCACTCGCCGCCACCCCTACTGCGGTTGCCACCGCGACGGTGAAGCCAAGTGCGACGGTGACCGCGACAATCACCCCTACCGAGGTACCCACAGCCACGGCGAGTGCCACGGCGAGTGCCACGGCTGTCGTCGCGCAATATGTCTTCCCGGTGCAGCATGCTGACGTCAACTACGGCAAATTCCATCACGATTATCCGGCGACGGATATTTTTTGTGCGGAAGGAAGTGAATTTGTGGCGGTCACCGATGGGGTGGTCGACTTTATCAGCTTCAAAGATATCTGGGATCCCAAAACCAACGACCCCAACTACCGAGGCGGATTGTCGGTGGCGATTATCGGCACCGACGGCGTGCGCTATTATGGTTCGCATTTGCAGTCCATCGCCCCTGATTTACAGGTGGGGATGACGGTAACTGCAGGCCAATTACTGGGGTATACCGGCAAAAGCGGCGATGCACGATTTACGGCAGCCCATTTGCACTTTGGGATTTCGCACCCTACGACCCCCGAGGATTGGCAAGTACGGCGTGGTGAAATATCGCCGTACCCGTACTTACAGGCCTGGCGCAAGGGCGAAATGCGCGCACCCGTACTACCCTAACAGCGACTTATTCACGGCGCGCCAGACTGTTTTTTCCAAAAAATAAAAAAGGAGAATGACGATGAGTATTGCGGTGTTTGGCAGTATCAACATGGATTTGGTGGTGCGGTCGCCGCATATCCCCGTCCCGGGCGAAACGATTTTGGGCAGTGATTTCGTGACGGTCCCCGGTGGCAAAGGGGCCAATCAAGCAGTGGCAGCGGCGCAACTTGGTCTACCGGTGCACTTGATTGGGGCGGTGGGTGATGATGGCTTTGGGCAACAATTGCGCCAAAGTTTGCGCGACTACACCGTCGATATTACCCATGTCCAGACCATCCGCGGGGCATCGGGGGTGGCGTTGATTACCGTCGACGACAAAGGCGAAAATACGATTGTGGTAGCGTCAGGTGCCAATATGCGCATGAGCGCAGGGATTCTCGATGCCGTGGCACTCGCACTCGCTGATTGCAAATCATTGCTGTTGCAACTCGAAATTCCATATGATTTGGTACTGACAGCGGCACATTTGGCCAAACGGCGTAATTTGACCGTCATCCTCGATCCAGCCCCTGCCCCGCAAAAGCCATTGCCAGCCGAATTATATGCACTGGCCGACATCATTACCCCCAACGAAAACGAAACCTTGGCGTTGACGGGTATCGCCCCCATCGACGACGCCAGTGCCGCCGCTGCCGCTAACGTACTCCACCAACGCGGCGCCCAACACGTAGTGATTAAACGAGGTGCCCAAGGAGTGGTATGGAGTCATGCCGGTCAACAACAGGTGGTACCGGCGTTTGTGGTGCCGGCGGTCGACACGGTAGCGGCGGGAGATTGTTACAACGGTGCCTTGGCCGTAGCGCTCCACGATGGGATGTTGATGCCAGTAGCCTTGCGCTTTGCCGCGGCCAGCGCCGCCATCGCCGTGACGCGGCGCGGCGCTCAAAGCTCCATGCCCAACCGCCGGGAAGTATTGGCGTTGTTGGGGCAGGCTTAGTGACATGGATTGTCATATGTCTCACGCGGAGTCGCGGAGGGCGCGGAGCCATCGTACAGTCGTGGTAACCGATATATGTCGGTCAATGCATGTTGTCATATGTCTCGCACAGAGGACGCAGAGGGCGCAGAAGCATTAATAATTGCCGGTAATCGATTAGTACAGATTAGTACGCAATGTCTTTTGTCGCGCACAGGGCACCCGTGTAGCGACGCTGCATGCAGCGTCGCTACACGGGTATATCATCGGAAGCAGACGCGCGTCGTTTGGCTTGTTGCAGGCGATCAATGCGACTAGGAGGTGGTGTCGGCGCACTACCTGGGGTTGCCGGCGGGGCAGGGGGTGGCGGTACCGCACCAGAGCGGCGACGGATCGGCGCACTCAGCTGGATATTGAGGCGGCGCACGGCGATTTCACCCACAAAGAGCACCATCGCCAGCAATACCAAATAGGGCACCAGTGACAATGACGCAGATTGTGCGCCG
Source organism: uncultured Chloroflexota bacterium (assembly GCA_937876225.1). Classification (GTDB taxonomy): domain Bacteria; phylum Chloroflexota; class Chloroflexia; order Chloroflexales; family Roseiflexaceae; genus UBA965. The sequence goes on from CALFIC010000198.1 coordinate 68,473, forward strand.
CCCCGTACCTGCCAATATGCAGTAGTCAACGCAGGATTGATTTGCCCAGCAGTTTGCTGAGCGATTGCACTCAACGTAGCGCTCCCTTGGCCATCGTTGAGCAATTCGCTCCGTGGGGTAATCACTACTCCGCGAGTCACGAGTGTCGCGCCTGAGCGGAGCGTCAGCACATATTCGCCATCGGGAATATCAGCAACGCTGGCCCGCCACAAACGCGTATCACGCTGGGTTAACACAATAGGAATCCCATTTCCGTCAGCCGCAACCAGCTGAGCACTAGGGGCAGTCGCTGTGGGGGCATCGGTGGTGACTTCGACATCAAGTAAATCATCGTGCCAATACCAGGCCAGGGACATTGAAGATGGAGCAGTTGGGATGAGTGGGGCGAGTAATGCCGGCACCAGCGCAGCTAATGCAGGGCTCGCAAGCCAATCACGCCCCCAGCGTGCGCCAAGGTCACTCGCCCAAACGGCGCTCTGACCCACACCAACCTGCTGAGTCACCCACAACGGATTGTCAGCATCGATTTGCATCAACACGCGTGCATTCGCGCGCGTGGTGGTGCGATTGTAGCCGTGGAGCAGGGCGAGGGGTGGATTGCCGGCCGGCCAAGCGTCACGACTCACGAGCTGGGGCACGACATCGGCTTCGACGAAGTCACGACTGGCCACCCGGGTAGTTTCGTCCAAAAACACTTGCGCAAGGTCTTGGGGATTGGTGACCTGATAACTCACTCCTTGACCGATAGCCGCCAACTGGGCTAGCCCTTGCATATCGGCGTCAGCGCCCAATGCGATGGTACTCAGCGATACGCGTTGATTGGCGAAGGCTTGGGCAATATCGCGGCTCGATTGGGGGTCTTGGCCATCCGAAAGCAATATCACATGGCGCACATCACCGTCGAGGGCTGCAATGCTGGCTTGGGCGAGTTGCAGCCCTGATCGGATGGATGTGCCGCCATCGCTTTGTACCACTCCGAGAGCTTGGGCGATACTATCGGCAGATGGCACGGGCTGAGGGGCAAGGCTCCATTGGGCACTATCCGAAAAAAACGCTACCCCCACGGTATCGCCGTCACTCAAGCCTTGAATGGCTTGATAGGCGGCTTCTTTGGCGAGGTCGAGGCGCGACAAACCGCCACCCACAGGATCTGCCATACTGCCACTTTTGTCGATAACTAATAGCACTGCGAGGCGCTTGCGTTTGGTAGGGTCGATGGGATCGAACCGTACCGGCGCAATTTCGGCCAGGGGCGTGTGGCGGAAGCCCCCTGCGCCGAGGCTGTCGGCGCCCCCAAGCCACAAAAACCCACGCCCAAGTGTTTTGACGGCATACACGATATTTTGCATCACAATCGGTGGTACCAGTCGCGCCGGCGTATCGGCCAACACAATCACATCGTAGCTAGCGAGGCTCGTGAGCTGGCTATCGATGTCACGAGGGCGCCGTACCGTCACCGTACTCCCCGTAGCCCGCACCTGCGCCACAAACGACTGGATGGGGGCAATAGGATCAGCCAACACCAAAATTTGCGGCGCACCGTCACGTTGCACGAGCACTCGTTGCCGGTTATCGGGCAAGTCATCGTCTTGGGGGGCCACCAGGGTGAATTCGAGGCGGTGCATACCGGGATCGATGGGGGGAATCGTTAGCGTCACCCGTTGTGCGCTACCAGATAGTTGGAGCGTCGTCTCAAAAAACGGTATGCCATTGTTGGTCACACGCAATATGGCAGATTGAGCAACACTACCGGTAGTGTCGATATCGGCACTCAGGGTGCCACTGCCGCGGGTTTGTTGGGGTAGTCGCACTTGCGTCAATGCCGCTTGTGCCAGTGGCTGCGTGGTGGTCAAGGGAATAACGTCGACCCGAATACCCCGTGCGACCAAGGCTGTAATTGTGTCACGCAGGCGACCACGGGTTTCTTGGCCATCAGACAGTACCAGCAACCGTCCCTCGTAGCCAGCGGGCAGTAACGCCGCCGCTTGGGTCACCGCCGCCGCCAAGGCCGTCCCATCACGACTACCGACCAACGCTGGCGAGGTATCACGCAAGGCGAGGCTGGGGATGGCTGCGACTGCCGCCGTACTTGCCACATCGACAATCCCCAACAGTGCTGTTGCCGGTTGACTGGCTTGGAGCTGAGTAATCAATGTCGCTTGGCGTTGGAGTGCAGTTGCATCAATTGACGCCGATATGTCACGCACCACGACCAAAGCGACCGCCCGGGGGGGAATCTGCCACGAGGGTGCAGCCAATGCAATGATGAGTAACACGACACTCATCATCCGCAGCACCAGTACGAGCACACGGCGCGCATGGGGCAATCCCGGTTGGCGTGACCACCACCACAAGGCTGCCAGAGCGAGCGGAATAACAAGTACGTACCACGGCGCATGCCAGGTTACCAGATTCATGTCACCCTCCCATTCCGCCAGGTCAGCCAGCGTTCGCCACACAACCCGAGTATGCCCAACACCAACAACCATTGCCCAAGGGCGATACCCGCAGGCAACAACCACGGTGCGGCAATGACTGGTGTGGACGTCGCAACCCGATTCACCCGCGATTCGGCCGGTGCCTGCAGATTCGCCACTACCCATGTGTCGTTGACACGATACGCACCCGCTTGCGTTACGTCAACCAAAACTACATCGGTGGCGCGGGGAATGATCCGTGCCAGCCCACCGACTGGTTGGGCGTAGAGGATGGGCAACGGCGCAGGAGGCAGTGCAACTATCACCGCATCGCCAGTTTGGTAGCTGGGTTGCAGGCGGGTGGGTGCCAGATAAGTCAAAATATTACGTACCAACAAGGGAAAATCAGGGCGCAGTGGCAAATCACTATTGGACAAGGCAAAGCCGAATACCACCGTCGCCACCCCATTATTGCGCCCGGCATAGGCATGCACCCCCGCACTACTTTTGAGCCAAGTTTGAGCCCACAGTGGCGGAAGTACGATGGTTGTCGTCAACACCTGGCTATTCGCGATAGCAATATCGCGGTCGAGCGTGGCTTCGTCGCCGTGGAGCACTCCTGGTTGGAGCACCGGTAAGCGTACAGGGGGCACTTGACTGGGGGCATTGAGTTGCCAGAGTGGTACCGTCACGCTCAGCGGGATGGTGGCATCGGTTTGAATCACAATCTCGGCATCAGTGATTTGATTAGTCACCATCACATTTGGCAATACCCGCAATGCCGCCGCCAAAAAGCGATCCATTTGCGGATACACGGCGACCCGTAGCGGCGTAGGGGTGGTTTTTTGCCACCAACAATCGTCGTCACTTACCAAGGCATCACGGCTATCGGGCGTCAACCGGACATGGAGTAACGGCGGTGGGTCGGTGAGCTGTACGCGCCATTCGACTGGCGCATCGGCGCGCGGGGTAACCGTAGTAGCATCGTACAAGCGGTTATTTTCGTCGACTAATTCAACGGTACGGGCTGTTGCAAACGGAGTTCCGTCGGCTTCGATACGGATGATACCATCCCAACCGGTTGGCCCAGCGGTAAACGTACACCCTTGGATTGATTGATTGGCCACAGGACCGCCAATCGCAATTAAATGCCAATCTGCAGGCCACGGAGCGCTGGCAAGCAGGGGGTCGTCGCTCAGCAAAAACACTTCGCTGGTACGGCCGCGCATGGCAGCCAGCCACGCCGGCAAGAGAGTGACATCGCCAGCCACGGCACGCGGTTGCACCGCATCAATCAAGGTTGCGAGGTAATTACGGTCACTGAGTTGATTGGCATGCAGGGTCACGTCACGGTCGCTGGTAAGCAATGAAAACGTGGTCGCGGGCGGTGAAGTCGCAACAATCTGGGTGGCAATCTGGCGCGCTTGGGCGATACGACTGCCGGCTGGCTCATACGTGAGCATACTAGCCGTCGTATCGATGATGATGATACGGTGTAGCGGGGCTGCCACATCTGCCACCGTCGGGTCAGCCGCCGCCCCCGCTAACAACACGACAACGAGCAGACGCAACAACAAAAGCCACCACGGCGCAGGCGGGTGCCACGGGCGGGTACTAGTTTGTTCGTGGCGCAGTTGTTGCCACAACTGCAACGACGGCACAATCTGACGGGTGGCACGCGGGCGCAACAGATGCCACACCACCATGGCAATCAGGAGCGGTATGGCAATCCACCAAATCCAGCTATCACGGAAGCTCACAGCAACACCTCACGCATGGCAGTGGCCAAATCAGTTGCCGTCGTCACCAAAACATACCCCAACCCCAAGCGGCGACACTCATGACGAATAGCGTGTTGCCAAGTGGTAAATGCGGCTTGGTAGCGGGATTGTAACGCCGCATCGACCGTCATGGTGTATTCCTGCTGGGTTTCACTATCGATCAATGTCACATCGCCATATAGCGGCGGTACGATTTCGGCGGCACTTAGTAGCTGGATGACCAACCCAGTCTGTGTCGTGGTGGCAAATTGGACAAGTTGTAGTGCCCAATCTGCATGCCACAAATCACTACACCAGACGGCTAGTTGGGTTTGTGGCACGTGCATCGGCATCGCAAATTGGTGCGTGGTTGGAGCTGTAGTATAAATGCCATCACAAAGGGAGAGCCAGTCATCGGTACGGTGATAGAGCGGGGATGGGTTTTCGTGCCACAGTTGTACGCTATCGCCATTGCTTGTCGCCACCACGCCCAATGCCGCCACTATGCGGAGGGCTTGATGCCATTTGGCAGGGTCGAGGCGCATCGACGGACTAGCATCAAGCACGATGCGCAATCGCCCTTGTGATTGGGGCACGGGTTGGCGCACCATGGCATGTTGTAGACGCTGCGTGGCAGCCCAATCAACCCGGCGCACATCATCGCCCATTTGGTAGGGACGCAACAATTCGGGTTCGTTGCTCCGGCCACCCTGGCGGGCTGCCCGCACGGCATACAGCCCTTGGGGGCTGAGGCCTTGCCACGGGAGTTGCATGCGGGTCAGCCACGTAGATTCAGCGGCACTGAGTAATTGCGCCACAAGGGACTCTTTTCACGACAAACAATTAGGCCACAGGGACGGCGGCCAGCACCTGCGCCACCAAACTATCGGCACTCGCATTTGCCAAAAACGCTTCGCGGCGCAGTACAATCCGATGGCGCAATACGGGCAACGCCACTCGTTGGATATCAACCACATCGACCTGCAAACGCCCCGCCCGCAACGCTTCGACTTGGGCAGTACGAATCAGTGCTTGCACGGCGCGCGGCGAAGCGCCGTAGCGCACGCCATCACGCACGACGGTAGGGGCACGCGGATCACTAGGATGTGTGGCGAGCACCAACATACTGGCGTAGGTCAGGATGTGTTCTGCCACCAAGATTTG
>CALFIC010000199.1 GCA_937876225.1 uncultured Chloroflexota bacterium
TCGGTGGAGTGAATCTCTTTCGCAACGAGGTGTATATTAGCACATGGGGGATAGGTGTGTCAAGGGGTTTTTGGGGCAATTTTCGAGGAGTTTTCAAATTGGTCCGAATTGGGGGCATCCATAGTCATAATTGTCCCGGCAGCGATAGGTTTATCGGTCAAGAGATCTATCAACAATTGGACATCAGGAGCCACAAAACAGACGGTCAGCAGGGGGGTTTGGGTGACGAGTCGCCACATCAAGGTCAATTTGCTGTGCATGCCCCCCGTCACATCAATCCCATATGAACCACTCGCCCCACCTAGTACTTGTTGGATATTGTCACGGTGAATATGGGGGATGCGTTGTGCCTGGGGATCTTTGTGGGGGTCAGCAGTATAGACGGCCGACTCGCCAACGAGGATGATGCGGGTAGGTGCAAGGGCCGGCACCGTACACAACCACTGCAACAACATTTCGGTGGAGGCAATCGTACATCCCAGCCCACGGTCAAAGCTCACATCCCCATGGACCACCGGTACCAAGCCGTGGGTCAAGGCCTGCACGATGTGGTCGGTGTGCCAGGCGACGACCTGACCATTGGCGGTCTCGACGGTGGTTGATGGTTGTAACGACCACGCCGGGATGTTGACAGACAGCAAGGCATCGACCACTAAGCGGTTCAAGCGCAAGGCGGCAGCAGAGGTGGCCGCAAAACCAAACCAATCGGCATCGGTGGCCAAGCCCTTGTGGATACCATAGCGAGCGGCAGCTACATGCCCATACGAACCACTGCCATGACTCAGCACAAGTCGCAATTGTGGGTTGATCGTACGGGCAGTGGCGACAGCTTGAGCCATGCGTGCAATGGCATCGTAGTCGGCAGATTCGGCAATGCGTTTGTCGGTAATGACTGAGCCACCGAATTTAATGAATGTGGTCATTGCCTATTCCTTTCCTGATAGCGGCGCAACGGGACGTTCACTCGTTCACGCCGGCGCATCACGCATTTTTGATCAAATGAATAGCATTATCATACCGAATAAAACACATCTGCTCACAAAAAAACACCCTTGCTCAATACAATATGCATCGAGCAAGAGCGTTCGGTCAGTTCGGAATTACGGTTATTTACGATAGTAATCGATAATCGCAACGATAATTGGACCGTTATTGTAACCCAACACAATCAACCGCTCATTGCGTACTTCGATGTTGTGCCAGACGACCGTCTTATTGATGCGGATATCAAAGGTATACATGTTGTTAAAAATGTCTTGATGAAAGTGCGCAATCTCGCCACTACGGATGTACAATGGCGTTTGAGGGTCATCACCAAACGGCGTCCAGTCATTACTGCCTACTGGGGCAATTTCAATTGACGATACATCGCAACCAATATCGAATTGAAACATGAAATCGAGGCTCCTGGTGTAGCTTTTTTCATTATTTAGTTGACTTATGTTTTGACTATTTGATGAATACACTGTTGGCTTTGAAGATGAGCCACTAGGACAACTACCACGACACGCAAAGGTCACGGGCAATGGGAGTAGCAATAGCGCACCGAGCAATAATCCACAAAGCACAATACGTCGCCACATATATTTCGATTCCTTTAATAAAAAACGTGACTAAATTATAGCATTGATTCCATTACCCTATACGATATTTTGCATATCCATACTATTTTTTTGACAAAAAAATCCCGTACCAATAATATACGTACGGGACAGAAACAAAATACAGAAAAATTGTTTTGTATAGAATTACGGACGAAAGCGAATCAACAGCACAATCACGGTAATCCCCCAGCTGATAATCGCTATCGCCAACGGGACATCTTTGAGCACCAATTCATCAGGGCTACTGCCATCGTGATTGTGATGAATCAGATAGATGTAGCGCATGATGGCATAAATCACGATGGGCACGGTAATCATCATGACGGGGTAGGGTTCGAGGGGCATAGTACGGGCCGTAAAGGTAAACAGGGTATAGGCAATAATCGTGGCAGCCGTGACAATCGACAACATCTGGTCGATCATTTCGATGGAATATTCTTGCAGGATTTTGCGGTGGGACGAGGCACCGTGGTCAAGGAGTACCAATTCGCCCCGGCGCTTGCCCAAACCGAGGAAGAGGGCGAGGAGTCCCATACACAGAAGCAACCACGGCGTAATCGCGATATCGAGCACGGCAGCCCCAGCCACTGCACGGAGCACAAAGCCGGCAGCAATGGTAAAAATGTCGATGATGACGATGTTTTTGAGGACATACGAATACAAAATGCCTTGGACAACCAAGTAGGTAATGATAATCCACATAAAATCAAAATCGCCATCGACCAGCCAAGCTCCGAGCACCGCCGCCACCAAGAGGACAACTGACGCAATAGCGGCCAGTGGAATAGGAACGATCCCAGCGGCAATGGGGCGATTGCGTTTGCGAGGGTGAGCACGATCTTTTTCGACATCGACAATATCGTTGATGAGGTAAATCGAACTCGCAGCCGCACAAAACACAAAAAAACCGGCAATCACGGTGACAATTGCGGGAGGCGAGCGCCAGAGGTGATTTTCGGAAAAAACCAGTGCGCCAAAAATAAATGCATTTTTGATCCACTGTCGCGGGCGCATCGTACGAACCAGGCCACGAATTATTTGCCATAGCGACGGCGTTGCTTGCATTTGACCCTGCACTTTCTCACACGAATCACCATCATTGTACAACAACCTACCACGTTGACGGTATCGCGCTCGGATAATGAACAGGGTATGATAGTAGTGAATTATTGTTTATGAGAGAACTCTCCTATGCCCACTATTCTCGTGGCTACCAGCAACAATCACAAATTGGGGGAATACGCCGCCCTGCTCAATCTACCCGACCTCCACCTCGTATCGCTCAAAGATTTGGGGATTGCGGCAGATGCGCCCGAGGACGGCGACACATTTACGGCCAATGCGCTCCAGAAAGCCCACTATTACGCCCAAAAAAGTGGCAGGCCCACCCTTGCTGATGATTCGGGGATTGTGGTTGATGCGCTGGGTGGGGCTCCAGGCGTCTATTCGGCGCGCTACGGCACCCCCGATCTCGATGATACGGGGCGGCGACGCTTGTTGCT
>CALFIC010000200.1 GCA_937876225.1 uncultured Chloroflexota bacterium
ATAGGGCCGATCACCTGGGGGGCGGTCGCCTTGAGGACGGGGGGTATAGGGCCGATCGCCGGCAGGACGGTCGCCTTGGGGGCGTGGGGTGTAGGGGCGGTCGCCGGCAGGGCGGTCGCCTTGCGGACGGGGGGTATAGGGGCGGTCGCCGGCAGGGCGGTCGCCTTGCGGACGGGGGGTATAGGGCCGATCACCGGCAGGGCGATCGCCTTGGGGACGGGGGGTGTAGGGACGATCACCGGCAGGGCGGTCGCCTTGGGGGCGTGGGGTATAGGGGCGATCACCGGCAGGGCGGTCGCCTACTGGGCGATCACCTTGGGGGCGTGGGGTGTAGGGCCGGTCGCCAGCAGGGCGATCACCTTGGGGGCGTGGGGTATAGGGTCGGTCGCCAGCAGGGCGCGGCGGACGGTCGCCTTGGGGGCGGTCTCCGGCAGGTCGCGCAGTAGCTGGGTCTGCTGGAGCACGTTTGACTGGTTCTTTTTCTTCACCAGCAGCGCCACCTTGGGATTTTTCGTCACTGCTCGCAAAAAAGTGCAACATGAATAATGAACGGGCGAACTTTTGCATGTATATCCTCCATCAGGGCGTAGCGACAGGTAATGGCGTATGCGACGACATTACGCTGATGTATCGATTGTCCGTGCAAAGGACACAAGTGCTGCCCGATCCTCTTCTGTTAGTGTGGTGAGACGCAATGCACCAACAACGATGTTGCGTTCTACCAAGGTATGCCAACAGGTTACCTGTTGACAGACATACGCTCCACGACCATTTTGCTTCCCGGTGACGTCGATGTGTACTCCCCCTGTCGCAGTGCGCACCAGTCGTACCAAACCCCGTTTGGGGTTAACACTACGACAAACGATACAGATGCGTTGGGGGATGTGCTTTGGACGTGTCACGGCATGACTCATTCATTGCCAACGGAATAATCGATGTCATCGTCATCAGGAATCATATATGACGCAATCAAGCGGTCATTGGCATACAAAAATAACTTGTAGGGAGTGGCCCGGATTTGGAGCAACTGTCCGATGTACTCTTGTCCAACCGGTCCATACTCTACATCGCGATAGACAATCATCGCTTTGGCAGAGACCAGACGGTCTTCGACTTTGGCGTTGGCGAGGGCAATATCGAGGAGCATGCTTTCGGTGTCGGCAGCGTGGCGGGCATCGCTCGCTTCGCGCACTTCGTCCATTAGCGTGCTAGAACTCTTGATGTCAATTTTCCATTTGGTCAATTTGGCTGCCAAACGGACGTTTTGGCCTTCTTTCCCGATGGCCAACGACAATTGCTTGTCTGGAACAATTACTACGGCTTTCTCAAGCTCGAGGATGCGTACTTCGACCACTTGGGCCGGCGACAAGGCATTGGCAATGAATTCTTTGATGTCGGGTGACCATTGCACCACGTCGATTTTCTCACCATTCAATTCATTGACGATGTTTTGGATGCGCACCCCGCGGATACCGACACAGGCACCTACTGGGTCGATGCCCTCTTGACGGGCTGCTACGGCACATTTGGTACGAATCCCGGGCTCGCGTGAAATGCTTTTGATTTCGACCGTACCGGCCAAAATTTCGGGGACTTCCATCTCGAAAATCCGGCGAATCAAATCGATTTCGGTACGTGATACCACCAAACGCGTACCACGATCTTCACGGCGAATATCTTTCAAAATCACTTTGAGCCGTGTCCCCGGCCGATAATTATCACTGGCCACTTGTTGATCTTTGGGCAAAATTGCCTCGGCCTTGCCCAAATCAATGATGATGTTGCCATTGACATTGCGCTGGACTTGGCCAATCATGAGTTCGCCGCGCCGTTCGTTGAATTCGACATACACGTTGTCGCGCTCCACATCGCGGATGCCTTGCAAAATTACTTGCTTAGCCGTTTGGGCGGCAATCCGACCAAAATCGCGGGGCGTGGTTTCAACCATAATCTTGTCGAGTTGTTGAATACTTGGGTTGACTTTGCGGGCGTCATCAATACTAATCTCGAACCGTGGGTCTTCGACTTCGTCGACCACCAACAGCTCGGAATAGACGTGGGGGTCACCTTTGACGGGGTCGATTTCGACACGTACATCCATTACTGGCGGACGGTCGCCGAGTGAACGTCGATACGCAGCCGCTAAGGCCTTTTCGACTTGCTCGATGATGCGCTCGCGGGGAATCCCGCGCTCGGCTGCTATGGCTGAGATGGCTGCGAAAAATTCAGTTCTCATCTGGTCACCCTCGTGAATCCGTATAAGAATGCGAAAAGTGGGGGATACCCACTTTGACAAACAAAACCTATCGAAGACGGGCACGTACGAGCCGTGCCGAACATTCTGTTATAGTATAGCATAGATGAGTTGGGTTTGTCGTGATTTGTGTCAGCTATTTCTGAAAAGCACCTGATATATGTATATCCTTGCTGTTGATGCCGGTTTGCGTGTTGGTTATGCCTTATTTGACATTCCCACCGCCACATTACAATGGTATCGTTCGCATAACTATGGTGCGCTCGCACGGTTACGCCGTGGCGCCGCTACCTTGATCGCCGCCCAACCCGATTTGGCCTTGGTAGTCGTCGAAGGTGGCGGCTCGGTGGCTGAGCCATGGCAAAAAGCCGCCGACTTCCACCGTATCCCCTATTGCCAAATCCCCGCCGAGCGTTGGCGCCAAGATTTACTCTATGACCGTGAGCAACGCAGTGGCAGCCAAGCCAAACGTGCCGCCCAACAATACGCCTCGCAAACTATTGCCGATGCCAATGCCCCCAATCACTTTAATCAACTCCGTCACGATGCGGCCGAGGCGATTTTGGTGGGCGAATGGGCACTTCGCCATTGCCAGCACCTGTTTTTATCAGAAAAATAACAAGATGTCGTGATGGTTCAGCAAAAATCATGCGATTGATGCCGTTTTCACGGTAATATATTACTAACACCGTTTATCTGAGGGGGACCGCATGACCGATTTACGCACCGAACTCAAAGACCTCGTCCGTCGTGAAATCGAACAGAACCTCGCCACCCTAATCGGCATCAGCGATTGGATGTATCACAACCCCGAAATCGGCTTGCAAGAGTTCCAAGCCTCAGAAAAACTTACCGATGTCATGGCAGAATACGGTGCCACCATTCAACGAGGCGTCGCTGGTATGCCTACCGCCTTCGTTGCCGACTTGCCTGGTGGTAAACCGGGCCCGCGTATCGCGATTATCGCCGAATACGACGCCTTGCCCGAAGTAGGCCAAGGCTGTGGCCACAATATCATTGCCACTGCCGCCCTCGGTGCCGCCATGGGGCTCGCCCGTGTCACCGACCGCTTGCCGGGGAGCGTGGTATTACTCGGTACCCCCGCCGAAGAATCTGCAGTGCCCAATGCTGGCGGCAAAATTCATATGATTCGCGCCGGGCACTTTGACAATCTCGATGCCGCTATCATGATTCACCCCATGACCGAAGACCGCATCGATTACGATTCTTCACTGGTCGCCAAAGGCCTCGAACTGACTTTTCGCGGTAAATCCGCCCATGCTGCCGCCAACCCCCACGAAGGGGTCAATGCCCTCGATGCCTTGATTGTGATGTTTTCGAGTGTGGGTTTGCTCCGCCAGCAGATTCGCGGCGATGCCCGCATCCACGGCATCATCACCCACGGTGGGACTGCACCCAACGTGATTCCTGCTATGACTGCCGCCCGCTTCCGCATCCGGGCTGCCGATATCGCCTATGCCGAGGAGTTGTTCAAACGGGTCATCGCCTGTGCCGAAGCCGGTGCCTTGGCGACGGGCTGTACCGTCGAATGGCACGAATACATGCCCGCCTACCTCAACATGGTGCCCAATAAGGCCTTGGGGCAGGCATTTGCCGCCAATTTGAAAAACGTGGGGCGCGACGTGAATAAACCCCAAGCCCGCTCCGGTGCCGGCTCGACCGACTTAGGTAACGTGAGCCATCATGTGCCAGCGATTTGTGCCTACCTCGAGATTTGTGGCACCGAAGCGGGTTGGCATTCTACCGCTGTCGCCGATGCCACGATTACCGCCAAGGGTCATCAAGCCATTGTCGACGGGGCCGTCGCCATGGCGATGACGGCCATTGATGTGCTGTGTGATGACGAAATGCGCGCCCAAGCGCGCCGTGAATTTGACGCCGCGCAACGCTTTGTAGGGGATGTGTAATGCACGATATTGTTTTTGCCACGGCGCGTCACCAACGGGCTGCGATTGTGAGTGGCCAGATTTCGGCCCAAGAATTACTCAGCGCCCACCTGGCTCAAATCGCCCGCACCAACCCGGCCGTCAACGCCATCATCACCCTCGATGCTGACGGTGCGATGGCGCATGCCGGCCATATCGATGCCTTGTTGGCGCGTGGGGTCGACCTCGGCCCGCTAGCCGGCATCCCCATCGTCCACAAAGATCTCACCGCCGCCAAAGGCTTGCGCTTTACCAGCGGTTCACCCATCTATGCTGACCGTATCGCCGAGCATGATTCGGTGGTGGTGCACAACCTCAAAGCGGCTGGCTGCGTCACCATCGGCAAAAGCAACGTGCCCGAATTTGGGGCGGGCTCGCAAACCTTCAACCCCATTTTTGGTGCTACCCGCAACCCCCACGACCTGAACCGCACCAGCGGTGGCAGTAGTGGCGGAGCAGCGGCGGCTTTGGCGTGTGGCATGGTGCCACTGGCCGATGGCAGCGACATGGGTGGGTCACTGCGCAACCCGGCAGCCTTTTGTGGCGTAGTCGGCTTTCGCCCATCACCGGGTGTGGTCGCCAACCTTGATTCGTGGTCGCCCCTGGCCGTTGATGGCCCGATGGCCCGCAATGTGGCCGATGTGGCGTTGATGTTGTCGGCGCTGGCGGTTTATGACCCCCGTGCGTCCCAATCCGTGCCCGTCGATACCCGCGGCTTGCGTGATTTTGATGCACTATCGCTTAAAGGCAAACGCGTGGCGTGGTCACTCAATTGGGGCGATTTGCCCATGGAGCCGGCCTTGGTGGCAGTACTGGCGCAACAACGCCAACGCCTCGTCGAGTTGGGCTGTATCGTCGAAGACGTCTGCCCTGACTTCACCGGTGCCCGTGAATCCTTCCAAATCCTGCGTGCACTGGGCTTCGAGACGGGCAATGGTCCCTTGCTCGATACCCACCGTCACCTCCTCAAAGACACCGTGATTTGGAATATCGAAGCAGGGCGGGCCTTGACCGGCCCGCAAATCGCCCATGGCCAACGCTTGCAACAGCAAGTCTTTTTGGCGATGCAACAGTTCATGCAACGCTACGATTTGGTGATTGGTCCTACTACCCAAGTGCTCCCTTTTGATGTGACCCAACCCTACGTCACCCAAATCAACGACCACCAATTGGCTACCTACGTCGATTGGATGATGTCGTGTGCCTATATCACTATGACCACCCATCCAGCCGTGTCGTTGCCGGTGGGGATGACCGCGAGTGGCCTGCCGGTAGGCATGCAAGTGGTGGGGCGCTTCCGCGACGATGTCAATCTGTTACGCATGGCGGCAACCATCGAATCAAGTATCGATCAACAGCAATTTCGCCCTGCGTTAGCGCAATAGGAGCCCTTAGATGCAAATCACCTGGCTAGGTCATTCCACCATTTACCTCACAACGAATGCCGGCACCCGCATCTTGATTGATGCCTGGATCGAAAACAACCCGGCCTGTCCGCCCGAATGGCACGCCAAACTGCGTGAACTTGGTGTTGACATCATCATGCTTACCCATGGTCACACCGATCACTGTGTCGATACGGCGGCACTCTATAACGACACCCAGGCCCAAGTGGTTTGTCAGTATGATGCGGTAGAATGGCTGACCTACCAAAACGTCGCCAACGAGTCAATCGTCGCCCTCAACAAAGGCGGTACGGCGCGCATCAACGATGTGCGCATCACCATGGTCAACGCCCAGCATAGCAATAGCTGGCCCACATCAGTGGGGCCGCGCATGTTTGGGAGCGAAGTGGGCTATGTACTGCGGGTCGACAACGACATCACCGTCTATGCCGCCGGTGATACCAATGTGATGGCCGACATGGCGATTATTGCCGATTTATATCATCCCGATGTGGCGATGATTCCCATTGGTGATGTGTATACCATGGGGCCGTACGAAGCGGCGTATGCCATGCAACTCCTGAAGTCTGCGGCAGTGTTGCCGATTCACCATAGTACATTCCCCGGTTTACCGGGCACCCCAGCGCAGTTCAGTGCAGAGCTGGCGTTACGGGGTGTGGTGTGTGACGTCTTGAATCTCGTCCCTGGTCAAACTATTGCACAAGGAACAAAATGAAGATCATCATCCCCAATCGCGTCGCCCCACTCATCGAACAACGCATCCTTTCGCTCTATCCCGACATGCAAATCGTCATCACCGATGACGAGGGTATGCCCCAAGGCGACGCCAGCGACGCCACCATTTTTATGCGCTGGTGGACATCACTCGAAGCTTTTCAGCGTACCTTGTCGCTGGCGCCCAACGTCAAGTGGGTCTATACCCCCAGCGCCGGCATCGATCACCTCGACCTCGACATGATGCGCGAGCGGGGGATTACGCTGACCAATGCGGCCGGTGCTCATGCCATCCCCATCGCCGAATTCGTGATGATGTTTGTCTTGACCCACGCCAAACGGGCCACGGTGTTGTTGAATTATGCCCGTGAAGACTACGAAGCCACCGAGCAAACCAAGCTCGATGAGCTCGACGGCAAAACGATGGCGATTATTGGGCTGGGCAGTATCGGCCAAGAAACCGCCAAGCGTGCCAAATCATTTGGTATGCGCGTGGTCGGCAGTCGTCGCCGCCCTCAGCCCACCAAGTACGTCGATGAAGTGGTGAGTGATGATGAATGGCAAAAACTCCTCCCCGATGCCGACGTGATTGTGATTGCCACCCCACTGACCGATATCACTCGGGGTATGGTTGATGCCAGCGCCTTCGCAAAAATGAAGCCGACGGCCTATATCGTCAACGTGGCTCGTGGTCAAGTAATTAATACGGAAGATTTGATTGCTGCCCTCAGTGAGGGACGAATTGCTGGTGCTGGGCTGGACGTTGTCCCCGAAGAACCATTGCCACCAACCCACCCATTGTGGGATGCGCCCAATGTCTGGATTACGCCCCACATTTCGTATTCTTCCCCCAAAACCCGTGGCCGCATGATGGACCTGTTTATTACCAATCTCGAGCGCTATATGCACGGTCAAAAACTGCTCAACATTGTGAATTTCGACGAAGGTTACTAAATGATCCTGATAGGCGTTGATGTGGGTGGTACCAAAACGACGGCCCTCGCCGTCGATTTGCAGGGGCGCGTGCTGGCACGCGTCCAGGCGGGTGCCGGCAATTGGGAAGGCATCGGCCTAGAGGCTGCCGCCCAATTGTATGCCACCATCATCAGCGATTTGTTGACCCACGCCAATGCTCACCCTGATGATGTGGTGGCGGCGGCGTGGGGGCTGGCAGGCCTCGACTGGCCGTCAGACGAAGACCGGTTACGCCCGTTGTTGGCACCACTCACCCCCCGCGCCACGCTGATCCTCGTCAACGACGCCTTTTTGCCGTTGCGTGCTGGGAGTAATGATTCATTTGGGGTGGGGGTCATCGCCGGTACGGGGAGTACCGTCGCTGGGGTAGCGGTCGATGGTCGACGCTATCGCACATTTGGGTTGGGCAGCGACTGGGGCGATTTCGATGGCGCCCAGAGCCTCACCACTGCCGCCATGCGCATGGCGGCCGAAGCGCATTATGGCCGGCGCGCCCCTACAATTTTGACGGACTGGTTGTGTGCCTGGGGCGATGCGCCCGACATCCCCACCCTCGCCGAAGGATTGTCGCGAGGTACGATTGTGCGTGATGTGGCGACGTTTGCGCCGCGTGTCACGGCCGCGGCGCATGCAGGTGATGCCGCGGCGTTGGCCATCGTCCAGGCGGCCGCACAATTGTTGGCTGACAATGCGATGGCGGTGGCACGCCAACTTGATTTGGTGCACCATGCCCATGCGGTGGTAATTGCTGGTGGGGTGGCACGGGCATTGTTTGACCCATTTGCGCAGGCGTTACGTGCCGCGATGCCCGTTGCCCAGGCAGTATTTTTAACATGTGAACCTGTCGTCGGTGCCGTGTTGTTGGCCTGTGACGCCGTGCAGCCCCGTATGTCCGCCCAAATGCGGCGTGCCTTGACCAATGAGGAATAATCATGTTATCTGATTTGCGGCGCGGCGCGGTGTTGCTGGGATTGCTCTTTTTGTTGACAAATTGTGGTGGGCTTTCGTTAGGGCAAGCAACCGCTACGCCGACTATTCCGCCGACAGCCACGCTGCCCGCCACGCCCATTCCTGCGACCGCCACTGTGGCGCCGGTCCTGA
>CALFIC010000201.1 GCA_937876225.1 uncultured Chloroflexota bacterium
GATCTACACAGGCGAAGACACTCTTTCCCTACACGACGCTCTTCCGATCTGTCGATCGCAGTGCGCGGTTTGTGTGTGTGATTGCGGTGGTCACCCCAGACGGGCAAGAACTCCTAAGCGAAGGCGTGTGTGAAGGGCAGATTGCAGGTGAGGAAGCAGGAGAAGGTGGCTTTGGCTACGATCCGATCTTTTGGTTGCCAGCGCACCACTGCACCATCGCCCAGCTTCGTGCAGATCAAAAAAACGCCCTGAGCCACCGCGGTAAAGCGGTGCGGGGCATCGCGCCGCGCATACCGGGCGCCATGCAATGACACGGGCGCCATGCAATGACGCCCGTACTATTCGGGCTCCATGTAGAGTCTTAGAGGATAGTTGTTTTGGCCGGCGAGGTCATGGGCTTGGTAGATTTTGGCGCTGGCTTCTTGGTAGGGCAAAATTGTCACCAAGGCTTCGCCATGGTGATGGGCCACCAACATGACATCGACGGCTTGGAGCATGTCGAGGGCAAAAATCCCCGTCAAGACCATCACCACAAAATCCATCGGGGTGACATCGTCGTTTTCGATAATCACCCGGTAAGGTTGTTCGAGTGACTCTTGGGCCACCACCACAAAGGTCGTCTGGGGTTTGATGATCGTATCAGGTGGAGTCATTGGGGGTACACCATCTGCACGCCGTCGGGGCCGCCAATGATGGCAGCGGTCGCCATGCCAAGGAACAAACCGGTCTCGACCACGCCGGGGATGGCGTGGATGGCGGCGTCGAGGGCATGAGGGTCGGCAATCCCATCAAAAAAACAGTCGAGGATGACGTGCCCTTCGTCAGTGATTTGCGGTGCACCATCACGCAGGCGCAAAATAGGGCGGGCACCCAGGGCAGTCAGGCGACGCATACACAACGAGCGGGCAAAATCGACGATTTCGACGGGGACGGGGGTGACTACACCCAACGTCCGAACAGATTTAGTGCTATCGCCAAAAACAAAAAACTGCGTGGCAGCGCTAGCGACAATTTTTTCGCGTAATAATGCCCCACCGAGGCCTTTAATCAAGCCGAGGTGGGGGTCAATTTCGTCGGCGCCATCAAACGCTACTGCCAACTGGGGGTGCGTGTGCAAATCACTGATGGGCACCCCTTCACGGCGAGCTTGAGCGGCGGTGCGCTCGGAGGTGGGCACGCCGATGACGTTGGTGAGACGGCCATCGCGCAAGCGCTCGGCCACGGCGGTCACAAAATAGGTGGCGGTAGAGCCGGTGCCCAGTCCAATGACCGAATTGGAAGGCACCATATCTGCGGCGTAGGCGCCGACAAGTTGTTTGTAGCGTTCGCGATCGTCCATGTTGACCTCACTACATCGTGATTATGACTCTATTATAGCGCCACAGATACACCGACAGTACACGCCGCACCACAACCAACGTACAGTTAGCACTTCGCGCCGGCGCCATTCGTTTTTTACACACAAAATAAAATAATTATGTCAATAAAAAATCAACCAAGGTCACTACACTGGCAGTAATCAGGCTGGGGGCGGGGCCAGTCCATTGGTCAGCCATGGCTTGGGTGCTGGCGCCGGTGAGGACGAGGGCGGCTGGCATGCCGGTGGCCGCCATACCGATATCAGTTTCGAGGCGATCGCCCACCATCAAACAGTTGGCGATGGGAGCGCCGAGGCGGGTGGCGACGGCTTGGGCGGCGAGCGGCGAGGGTTTGCCGGCAGTAAATTGCAACGTGGTATCGGCACAAGCTTCGATGGCAGCAATAATCGCGGCGGCGTCGGGTTCGCCACCACCGGGGACGGGGCAATATTTGTCGGGGTTGGTGGCGATGAGTTTGGCACCGGCGCGTACGGCGTCAAAGGCGATTTGGAGCTTGGGGTAGGCAAAAGTGCGGTCAAACGAGGCCAGCACATAGTCGATTTGGCCAGGAACATCGCGCAATTGCACGCCATGCGATTGGAGCGTGCTGATTAATGCCGGCTCACCAATGGCATAGACGCGGGGAGCGCCGGGTTGAGCGGCTAACCATTCGGCCATGATAAGGGCGGAGGTCAGGACATCGTCACGAGTGGCAGGAATGCCCAATTTGGTCAGTTTGCTGACATATTGGTCGGGGGTTTTGGTAGGGTTATTGGACAAAAAGAGTACCCGGCGCCCACTGGCCCGCACGCGAGCGATGGCGTCAGGGACGCCAGGAATCACGTGGTCGCCGAGATAGACGGTACCGTCGAGGTCACAGACGACGGCGGCAATATCAGCGCGATTGAGCATGAACCTTCCTCCGGAGCGGCAACAACCGCATGAGCAACAATATGCCAATAATCGTCGCGTACAAATAGGGGACGCGCGTGTCGCTTTTGACGAGCCAGACATAGTGCAATACGGCCAAGCCGGCGGCGCCATAGACAATCCGGTGCAGGCGCTTCCACCAGCGCCCGAGGCGTTTTTGCCATCCCGTCGTCGAGGTCAGTGCCAAAGGGATGAGCAAGGCAGTCGCGATCAGCCCAGCAATCAGGTGGCGTTTGTCAAAAACGTTTTGGCTAATCTGCGACCAATTCCAGGCGTAATCGAGCATGACATAGACCAACAGGTGCGCCATGGTATAGGCAAAGGCGTACAATCCTAACGGGCGACGCATCACCCCCAGCACTGATCGGCCGCTGAGGCGTTGCAATGGCGTCACCGCCAGGCTAGCGACGAGCAGCTGCAAGGCAGCGCTGCCACTAGCGGCGGTATAACTGGCCACCGGATCCAAGGGCCAGCCGTGGCGCCAGAGGGTGCTGGCGTACCACAGCAAGGGGATGAGGCCGATCAGATGGGCGCTTACGCGGATATATAGACGATTCATGACTGCTTTCGCTAATAGAATTTGCGCAAATCCATGCCGGTATAGAGCGAAGCGACTTGTTTGGCATAGCCATTGAACATCAAGGTTTCGCGGCGGCCAGTTTCGCCGATGCGGCGCTCGTCGGCTTGGGACCAGCGTGGGTGGTCGACGCGTGGGTTGACGTTGGCATAGAAGCCGTATTCGCCGGGGGAAGCGGCCATCCACAGCGAGGTGGGTTGGGTGTCGGTCAAAGTGATGCGCACGATGGCTTTGATGCTTTTGAAGCCATACTTCCAGGGCACTGCCAAGCGTAGGGGAGCGCCGTTTTGGGCGGGTAAAGGGTTGCCATACACGCCGGTCGCGATGAGGGTCAGGTCGTGCATTGCTTCGTCGAGGCGCAGGCCTTCGGCATAGGGCCAGGTATACCACGGTTCTTTTTGGCCGGGCATGCGAGCGGGGTCATTGAGGGTCTCGAAGCGCACGTATTTGGCGGCACTGGTGGGTTCGACGAGGGCCAGCAATTTGTTGAGAGAAAAGCCCGACCACGGGATAACCATTGACCAGCCTTCGACACAGCGCAGGCGGTAGATGCGTTCTTCGTTACCCAATTTGAGCAAATCTTCGAGGGCGAATTGACGTGGTTTGGCGACCAAACCATCGACTTGCACCGACCACGGGGTGGCCACAAAGTTGGCAGCGGTGGCCGCCACGGCTTGTTTGTCGGTAGTGAATTCGTAGTAATTGTTGTAGCCGGTGACAGCGGCGTATTCGGTGAGGGGCTGGCCGAGCTCATCGCCCGTCGCGGTTACTTTACCCGGACCGGCGGGGATGGTCGGGGCCGCGGCAGTCGCTGGGGCATCAGGCGCAGGAGTTGCGTTAGCGGCGGGGGTAGTCGTCGCACAGCCAGGGAGTGCCAAGGCAGCGCCGGCGACGGCCGTTTGGATGAATCGGCGGCGATTCCAAAAGAGTGATTCGGGGGTTATTTCGGATGAAGGAATGGGTGGCATCGTCAACTCCTTAAGAAAAAACGAAAAACAGTACAGTTATACTTATATTTGATACGTATACCACTGATGCTATGGATTGTAATATAATAAAGTTAATGGGTTATGAGGAGGACAGGAATGCGACTCTCAGAAGAAAAAATTTACCGCATCGCCGAGCGACTCCATGATGAGTTAGAGGCGCGCGGGTTATTGAATTACAAAGACCCCGTCGGGACCAAACCACAAGCGGCCCGCGGCCACCGCATCAAGACCATCGTCGACTACATCACCGCAGATTTGCGTATCGAAGATGGCATCGACAACGAAGTCGAAAAAATGCTCGATAGTTATCAGCGCACGTTGCGTCCATCCGAGCGCGATATATTGCGCCGTAAACACAAAGAAGAAATCGCCCGCCGGCATAATTACGAACTCTAATCAATCCCATCAATGACTTCATCTGTTCGTTGAAGCCATTGATGGGTGTAGCTATAAACAACTGAATTGGCGTAAGAGCAGATGCAGTCCCAAGCGCCCATCCATATTCATTTATTGGGAATACCCCAGATTGCCCGCAACGATGCACAGCCGCTCCAGTTGCGGCGTCGACCGCGGTTGTTGCTGTTTTATCTGGCTGCCCACCTCGAACCAATCAGCCGCGAACGCTGTATGGCGTTGTTTTGGCCCGAAAACGACCCTGATTCGGCCAGACAACTATTGCGCACCGCGCTCCACCAACTCAAAGTGGCCTGTGGCGATATTGTCGTGAGCGATAATCAACAACTCGCCCTGCGCCCAGACATTTGGGTGGATACCCGTGCACTCAACGCACTATCACCGGGACATCCTGACCTCGATAAATTAATTAACGCACCACCACGAGATTTTTTGACCGATATCCAGGTAGGTGAATCGGCAGCTTTTGAACGCTGGGTATTTGGCGAACGGAGCCGCTGGCAACATCGGTTGGCAGATATTTGTTTTCAACATGCTCAATTTTATGTCAATAACAAAAACCTACCTCAGGCGGCGCTAGCAATCAATGTGGCTATTGGGTATGAGCCACTCCGTGAAGATATCATGCAACTTGCGATGCAACTCGCCTATCAGCGGGCAGACCGCGCCGGTGCGATTACCTATTACGAGTCATTACAAAAAGCCCTCGATGATCAATTAGGCGTACCGCCGATGCCGTCAACTACGGCGCTCTACCATGCAATAGTGACTGATCAATTTGAAGTAGCGGCACCAACGATACCGATAGTGTCTCCCAATCAACCGTTTGTAGGGCGTCAAGCTGAGCTCATTGCCCTGCATGGCTTGACCTGGAACGGGCGTGTGGTGGTGATTAGTGGCGATGCAGGGATTGGTAAAACCCGCTTGGCGAGTGAGTATTTACGCCGCAGTAATGCCTTGATTATCCATGCAACGGCGTTTGAGGGGGATCAACATTTACCCTACCATGTACTCACCACGGCGGTACGGGCGTTGTTGCAGACACCAGCGCTATTGTCGTTCCGCCAAAACACAATTTTGGCACCTATATGGCAACGCGAATTACGCCGCTTGTGGCCCGAGTTACCGGGGGGGGATCCAGATGCCTTTGCCCCTGACAATGGCGAAACACGTTTGCCTGAAGCAGTTGCACTACTTATCCAACAGCTCGGCAAGCAACGGCGGGTAGCGATATTCCTTGATGATGCCCAATGGCTCGATGATGCATCAGCGCGGATAATGGCCGAATTTGTGCGGCGCGGGCTCGAATTGCAATGGCAACTCATCATCACGGTACGCAGTAGCGACACGTCACTAAGCCTACAACGTATGTTGAGCCACGCCCAGCGCCAACAACTGCTGACGACGATGAATCTTGCCCCGCTGAATCATCACGAAGCCCAAGAACTCGCCCAACAACTCAATCCACAAATAGCGACAACGGTGGTAGAACGGGCCGAGGGGAATCCGTTCATGCTGGTGGAATTGTTGCGTCATAGCAACATGACCCGTGCTGAGGTACCTCCAGCCATTCGCGGATTGATTGCGACTCGGCTTGCCACACTCAGTCCCATCGCTCGGCGATTCCTCGATGCTGCGGCGATTTGTGGGCGCGAATTTGGGGTGGCACAGACTCAAGCGATGGCAGATTTGACGACGGCAGAAACGCTCGATGCGCTTGATGAACTCACCCAACAAGGGCTTATCCGCATGCTGACCCCACAACAGGGACGATTTGACCATGTACTAACCATGGAAAGTATCACCGCCCATGCTGGCACGGCCCGGATCGCCCATCTCCATCACCGCTTAGCTGATTACCTTGCGCAGCAAATACCGCCGTCACATGCCCAAATCGCCCAACATTACACGATTGCCGGGATGCTAGATTTAGCGACACCCCATGCATTGGCAGCTGCCCGCCAAGCCCAACAACTGGGTGCATGGAGTGAATCAGACTATTACATGCGCATAGCAATTGCGGCGACACCCACCGAAACACAAGCACCGTTATGGCTCGAACTCGGTGAGACCTTGATTTGGGCCGGTGAAGCAGCCACGGCGATGGAGGCATTCCAACAGGCAATCCACAATGATACGAGTGATGACTGCATCATTGCCGACCAAGCACGGATTGCCCTAGCGCGTAGTTACATCCCACAGGCACGCTACGACGAGGTACTTGCAATTGCAATACCCCTCATGCAACACCACGACCAAACGATTGCAATGCACGCCGCATTTGTCTGTGGTACGGCCTATTCGCTAGCAGGAGTAGATTTAACACATGCTGGCGAATTACTCGCCCATGCCGAACAGCTTTGTCGGCAACTCAACGCCACCGATGTGTTGCCACGGATTTTGTTTGAACAAGCGGGAATTTTGGCGCAACAAGGGGATATTGCCACAGCCGTACTGCGCTACCGCGATGCCTTAGCCGCCGCCGAACAAGCACCAGCCCATCATGGGCGCACGTGGCATATTTTGGCACACAACAACCTGGCCTATCACCTGTTGCTCATCGGGCAATACGACGAAGCCCAGCGCCACGTCCGCAGTGGATTGCGCATGGCCCAACGCGCCGGCATCCAAATGGTGCAAAGCTACTTGCTTTCGACGGCTGGCGAAATCGCCTTGGCGCAAGGAGATATCAACGGCGCAGAGCGGATATTTTATGAGGGTCTGAGTATTGCTGAGCGCTATGGCATGCCCGAACGGATTGCAGGCCTACACGCCAATCTGGGATTAGTTGCGCTGGCCCAAGAAGATGAACAACGGGCTCGGACTGCGCTGACACACGCACTCCACGAAGCCGATGCTGCTGGTGTGCATCATTTGGCCACCCAGATCCGCATTTGGTTAGCACCATTATTGAAAAAAATAGAGGCGGCAGAATTACTCAATCAAGCTGAGATTTTGGCGACAATGGGACAACGCAAAAAGCTTTTAAATGACATTGCACAAATACGGCAACAGCTATAATTTCACAAAAAACAGTGTAATATCAATGTTCACGCAATGTTTACGCTGATGTTGACAATCGCTTGGTATACTCCACCTTGTCAGTTACGACAAGTCGTTTTACAAGAAGGAGCACTAATCATGGCTTGGAACATCGATACGAGTCACTCAGAAGTTTCGTTTGCCGTTCGCCACATGATGATTTCGACCGTCCGTGGTCAATTCAAGAAGTTCAGCGGCACCATCAACATCGACGAAACCACCCCCGCAAATTCGAGCGTCGAAGTCGCCATCGACGTCGCCAGCATCGATACCCGCGACGAAAAGCGCGACGGGCACTTGGCTTCACCTGAATTCTTTGATGCCGCCACCTTCCCCAATATCACCTTCAAGAGCACGTCGATTGAAGTGACTGGCGAAAACGCCGGCAAGATTCATGGCGATTTGACGGTCAAAGGGGTAACCCACCCCGTCGTCCTTGACACCAACTTTGTAGGTAAAGCCAAAAGCCCATGGGGCACCACCAGCGCCGGCTTCAACGCCAGCACCAAAATCAACCGCGCCGACTATGGCTTGAGCTGGAACGTGGCCCTCGAAACCGGCGGTATCTTGGTTGGCGAAGAAGTCACTATCACCATCGAACTCGAAGTCGTCCAAAGCTAATTTCGTACCGACGTATCTTCGCTACACCACATACCCTCATTGGCAAATGCCAGTGAGGGTATGTGGTGTTCATCTCACCTGCCAAAATAATCCCTAAATTTCGCAGTTTTCTTCACTGTCGCAGTGCGTGTCGGCGTAATTGTCCGCGTCGAAGTTATCGTTTTTGTGTCAGTCCGGGTATTGGTGGTGGTGCGGGTATTGGTGGTGGTGCGGGTATTGGTGGTGGTGCGGGTATTGGTGGTGGTGC
>CALFIC010000202.1 GCA_937876225.1 uncultured Chloroflexota bacterium
CGCTGACAGAAACATTATTTGTTATATGGTCGTCACGATTCAGTTGTGAAGGTGCAGAATTGATTTTGGCGAAACACGTTTTACCGCATCTCAATCGCTTCTTGTTTCGTTGCCGTTCGCTCGGTGGAGTGAATCTCTTTCGCAACGAGGTGTATATTAGCACATGGGGGATAGGCGTGTCAAGGGGTTTTTGGGGCAATTTTCGAGGAGTTTTCAAATTGGTCGGAATTGGGGGGATTTATCACCCCGGAGCCACTATCCGTGCGGCATTCTACCGCCCAAAAAAACCGTCGTTTCGGTCATCTGGATAGACTAAAGCGCATATGCGCATCAGGGCCGCACAAAATATCGAGCCAAGAGTGTTACTCTTGGCTCGATGCGATTCACGTTTGCGGCGGGAGTTTTTTTAATTAAAGGCCATTACGATAGACAACCCGACCCTCGATCATGGTGAGCCGCGCAGTAATGTGCTGGAGTTGGGCAGCATCGCAGGTGAAGGGGTCATCGCTAAGGACGGCCAAGTCGGCCAGCATACCGGGCATCAAGGTGCCTTGGCGTGATTCGCTACTCGCACAGTACGCAGCACCCACCGTAAAGCCCCGCAAGGCGCTCATCCGGCTAATGGCGAGCTCGGGGTACCAGCCCCCGGTCGGAGTGCCATCGAGCTTGCAACGGGTGACGGCGCCATAGATGCTCAGCCACGGGTTGAGTGATTCGACGGGGGCATCAGAGCCGAGTGCCAGCACGGCACCACTGGCTTCGAGGGTGCGCCAGGCATAGCTGGTGGCGTTGCGCTTGCCCCACAAGCGGTCGGCAGTATCGAGGTCGCCAACCATGTGCACGGGTTGCATCGAAGCGACCACGTTCATGGCGGCAAAGCGGGGGATGTCGAGGGGATCGAGTAATTGGCAGTGCTCGATGCGGTTAGGGATGGTCAAGACCCGTTTGGCGGTATCAGCCAACGTCTCGCCGTGGTGTTGCAAGGGGGTCAAGGCGGCTTCGATGGCGTCGAGCACCTTGCGGTTGGCACCGTCGCCGATACAGTGTACCGAGATGGCAATGCCGGCATGGTTGGCGCGACGGACATAGTCGAAAATTTCGTCGCGGGTGATGGTGGGCAGACCGTAGTTATTGCCCCCTTCAAAGGGCGCCAACATATCGGCGGTTTCGGAACCCAGTGTACCATCGACAAAAAACTTAAACTGGCCGATACGCAACCAATCGTCGCCGAGGCCGCTGCGTACGCCCATCTGGAGCATGTGTTCGAAGCCGTTGGGGTCGATACACATCAATACCCGCCCGGGCATTTCGCCACGGTGGCGCAATTCTTGTAGGGCACGGAGATGGATATACCCGTCTTTTTTCATGCCAGTCAAACCATGCATGCCCACCATGCCATAGCGGTAGCCTTCGGCAAAGGCGGCTTGAACGGCTTGGATGCGATCTTCATCGGTGATATCGGGGATGAAGCGGCGCACCAAGTCGATGGCGGTTTCTTTGAAAATCCCGGTCGGATCACCGTTGGCGTCGCGGTCAATATGGCCACCATCGGGATCGGGGGTGTCACGGGTGATGCCGGCGATTTGCATGGCGGTGTGGTTCATCCAGGCCGAGTGACCATCTTTGCGGGTCAACAAGGCGGGGCGATCGGGGGCGAGGGCTTCGAGCTCAGTGGCAGTCGGCCAGCGGCCGCCCCACAGGGTGTGATCCCAGCCACCACCTTCGAGCCACTTGCCGGCGGGCAAGCGGTGGGCGGCGTCGGCGATTTTGGCGCAGACGAATTCAAAATCAGCCATGCCGTCGAGGCGGGTCTGACGCAACGTCAAACCGTGCGAAATAATATGCACGTGGGCATCGGTCAATCCCGGAATGACCGGATTACCTTGTAAATCGAGGGTATAAGTGGTGTCGCCCATGATGGCGGTGACTTCGGCGAGGGTGCCGGCGGCACAAACGATGCCATCGCGAATCCCTAAGGCTTCGACCTGGGGCATGGCGGGGTCGAGGGTATAAATCGGACCATTGGTAACCAACATACTCGTCATATTGCACATCCTTGTGTAGAGAGGGATTACCGCAATATTATGACACAAATATGAGGGATCCACGGGGCGCCATGCAATGACGCCCGGACAAACACACCGGGCGCCATGCAATGACGCCCGAACGACGCCCGTAGGGGCGAATCATGCCGGCGAATTTATTCGCCGCTATTCGCCCGGTGGGCGCCATGCAATGACGCCCGAACGACGGCGCCCCCACAAACACACACCGGGCGTCATGCAATGACGCCCCCACAATCGTAGTAGGTGCGAGGCATGCCTCGCACCTACTGATTAATTTTTGCGCCGGAGGTCGTCACGCAGGCCGGGGGGAATCATAATATTGGGGTTTTCTTCGTAGGGGCGTTGGGCACTATCATCGCCCCGCCGGCCACCCGCCAATGGCGAGCCACTGCGGGGGGGATTGGCGGCAGGGGGCGGTGGTGGCGGCTGCGTCGCGACCGTCGGTCGGATGGGGCGTTGGTCACGCACATCACGATTATCGCTACTCGGCACTCTGGGCTGTGGCGATTCTGGAGCGACGCGTTTTTCGGTCTCGCGAGTCACTTGACGGGATGGCAGCTGCGTTTTTTGGCGGAAGTTGCTAATGCCCGTGGCCACCAAGGTGATTTTGACTTGATCAGCGGGGAAGTTGGGGTCGATAACCGATCCCCAAATAATATTGGCATCGGGGTCGACAATGGCTTCGATGGTGTTGGCGGCTTCAGCGATTTCGGTAAGCTTGATATTTTCGTTGCTGGTGATATTCAACAAAATTCGCTTGGCGCCGCGGATTTCGACGTCGAGCAGCGGTGAACTCATGGCGGCTTCGATGGCTTGTTGGATGCGGTTTTCACCGGCGCCTGTACCAATCGACATCAAGGCTTCGCCAGAATTGGCCAGAATCGTTTTGACGTCGGCAAAGTCGACATTCACCATCCCGGTTTTGGTGATGAGGTCGGCCACCCCTTGGATGCCTTGACGCAACACGCCATCAACAATCTGGAAGCCCTGCAAAATCGAAATCCCCCGTTTGGCGTAGGCTTCGACCAAACGATCGTTGGGGACTACCACCAAGGCATCGACGTATTTGCGCAATTGCTCGAGGCCCCGTTCGGCTTGCTGGAGGCGTTTGTTGCCTTCGAATTTGAATGGTTTGGTGACCACAGCCACGGTCAAAATCCCCAAATCCTGGGCAATACTCGCCACAATCGGGGCAGCCCCAGTACCAGTACCCCCGCCCATGCCGGCGGTAATAAAGACCATGTCGGTCCCTTTGAGGATTTCGTAGAGCTCGTCGTTGGTTTCTTCGGCGGCTTTTTCGCCGACGGTAGGATCGCCACCGGCACCCATACCACGGGTGAGGCGCTCGCCGATACAAATACGGTAATCGGCTTTGGAGTTGCGCAAGACTTGGGCATCGGTATTGATTGCCACAAAGGTGACATCTTGGACGCCATCTTCGATCATGCGATCGATGGCATTTGAGCCACCGCCGCCCACCCCAATCACCCGAATGACGGCTTGCACATTACGTGGTTGTTGAAACGACATCGGTGGCTTCCTTTCGTACCAAATTAAATCCAAAATGCCTACAAGGAGGAGGGATGTATCCACCCCAGCAGGCATTGTTATGTCATGTTAATCAAAAACCAATACCGGCGCATCACCGTCCCTGGCGCTAGTTCCCCGGACGGTCTTTGTCACGACTACGCCGCAAAAAGACCGGAATATCGACGTCACTCGGATTGGGGAGATTCCGGACCGGAATCGGTTGTGAGGGAGTGCGGCCATCACGCGTACTCGGCAACGGTGTCGAAATCCCGGTATTGGCGCGCGGAGCAACAGGACGACTGCCCCCCATCAATGATTCACGTCCAGGTGTGGGGGTAATCGTTGGTGCTGGAGCGGCCTTTTTTTCTTCGTCGAAGCCAGTGGCAATCAAGGTGACCTTGACTTGACCACGGGGGAAGTTGGGGTCGATTAACAAGCCCCAGATGATGTTGGCGTTGGGTTCGACGGCTTCTTCGATGATTGAGGCAGATTCTTGGACTTCAAAGAGCGTTACATCTTCGCCACCGGTGACATTCAACAGCACACTACGGGCGCCATTGATGGTGACTTCGAGCAAGGGTGAATCAATGGCTTCACGCACCGCACTTACCATGCGGTTTTCGCCACTGCCAATCCCAATCGACATCAAAGCCGTCCCTGACCGTTGCATGACCGAGCGCACGTCGGCAAAGTCGACGTTGATCAAGCCTGGCAAATTAATCATATCGGCGATGCCTTGGATGCCTTGGCGCAACACGCCATCGGCCATCTGGAAGGCTTGCATCATAGTAGCGTTTTTGTTGCCCGCCAACAACAAGCGGTCGTTGGGGACAATCACCAGCGTATCGACATAGGGGCGCAGGTTGTCAATACCTTGATCGGCGACGCGCCGGCGTGGTTTACCTTCGAAGCTAAATGGCTTGGTGACCACACCCACCGTCAAAATCCCTAATTCGTGGGCCAGCTTGGCAATCACCGGCGCAGCACCGGTACCAGTACCACCACCCATACCAGCCGTCACAAAAACCATATCAGCCCCTTTGAGGGCCTTGATTAAATCATCACGAGATTCTTCGGCGGCTTTTTCACCCGTCGTCGGGTCACCACCGGCACCAAGGCCTTTGGTGAGCTTGTCGCCGATGCGGATGCGTTGTGGCGCCTTGGAATTAAACAAGGCTTGGGCATCGGTATTGACGGTGATGAATTCAACGTTTTGCACACCATCAGCCACCATGCGATCAACTGCATTGGAACCGCCGCCACCGACGCCGATGACACGAATAACGGCGACGCGTTCGTTGAGGTCGTGAGAATTATCGAGCATATGCGCCTCCA
This sequence comes from uncultured Chloroflexota bacterium, assembly GCA_937876225.1. Taxonomy (GTDB): domain Bacteria; phylum Chloroflexota; class Chloroflexia; order Chloroflexales; family Roseiflexaceae; genus UBA965. The sequence continues at coordinate 4,932 of CALFIC010000202.1, forward strand.
TTGACGACGGTACTACAAAGAACAATTCAGCCACTGAAAAGAATATTCAGGAAATTGCAACGATTTTGTAATCTGATTGCTATTATACTACATCGTCACTACTATTGTGTTAGGAATTAATCGCTGTCACGAAATTTCACACGATTAATGTTTCATTTTTTATAAAAACAAATCCTCATTATTCTATAGGACAATTACCTTGATTCACCGCACAACAATACAATCTGCCATCTATAAACAAATAACGATTTTATTAAATAATTTATACTGACAAGTCTTATTACGGCAAAAACTCTCGTAACCATTCCTTGAATCGTTCATACAATTCCACCCAGCGGCCTTCGTCGTGGGTCCGACCACCATCGTCATTGTTGCCGTGGTGATAACCCCAACGAATCAGACCAAGGACGGTGGCATACATGGGTGAATTGAGGGCATCAGTCAAACCATATACATCGTGGGCAATGCCAACCCGTACGGGAGCACTGAAGCGTTCTTCAAACAAGGTATCGATATTGGTCATTTGGGCACCACCGCCGGTCAACACAATCCCCGACGCATAGGCTCCTTCGTAGACACTATGATTGACTTCATATATCACGAAATCAATCAGCTCATCGGCACGGGCTTGGATGCATTGGTTAAACAAAAGGCGACTCACATCGATATAATCCCCAGCCCGGCCACCTTCGATTTCGACTAAATCATTATGGCGTACGGGGTCCGCAATGGCGTCACCAATGATTTGTTTGTTATGTTCGGCAGAATGCGGATTGATTTGGAAGGTCATGATGATATCGCTGGTAAAGGTGTGACCACCAATCGGGATAACGTGGGTATGCCAGGTATTGCCTTGGGCAAAAAAAGCCACACTAGTGGTGCCACAGCCCAAATCAACCAGCACCACGCCGCTCTCACGTTCTTCGGCAGTCAACACTCCTTCGGCAGCAGCGAGGGGTTGGAGCACCACTTCGTCGATTTCGACACCGGCGTCTTGGAGTACTTTAATCAAGCTTTGAATCGCAAGCATTTCGCAGACGACAATATGCACATCGACTTCGAGGCGGAAGCCATGCATGCCGATCGGGTCACGGACTACATTGCCATCGAGGATATAGCGATACGGCATCACATGCAAGATTTCGAGGTTGGCAGGCAAGGCATCGGCTTGGGCGGTTTCGATGGCACGCATGATTTCTTCACGCGTGACGACGCCATCTCCTGCCCGCGAAATAGCAGCCAAACCGGTACGATTGTAGGTGCGGATGTGTTTGCCTGAAATAGACACATACGCAGAGACCACGCGATACCCAGTTTGTTCGGCTTTGTTGATACTTGCGATGACCGCGCGGCTCGCTTCTTCGATGTTGACGACCATGCCGCGTTCAATGCCTTTGGAAGGCACGATGCCGTAACCGAGCACATTGATGCGGTCATCTTTATCGATTTGCCCAATCACGGTGCAAATTTTGGAGGTACCGATATCGATACCGACAATATGTCGTACAGCCATAACAACCTCTACATCACTACTCGTCTTATGGAAGGGAAGTCGCCGTCGTGGTTAATACATCCGTATTCGTAATACCAACCGTCGTGGTAAGGATCTGCGTATCACTCAGCGCCTGAGTTTCGGTGATTACTTGGCTAATCGGCACATCAGCACGGTAATAGGGGGTCAGCGAACGTAAATCAGCAAAGCCAAATTCGGCTTTGTTGGCGCGTAATTGTTTGAGGATGGCGATTTTTTCGTCGAGGCGTTCACTGCCACCAAACAAAATCAACTCACCATTACTGGTGCGGACATGCATGCCACGGCGAGGATCCCACCCCAAGCGAGCAATTACTACCCCTGCATCTGCAGGCAAGCGCAGGGAGATATCACGGGCCAAACCAATTACCGTACTATCAACTTTATCGCCTGCTTTGAGTTTTTTGCCACTGTCGTCATTAATCACAATTGTATCCGTCAATACGACAGCCGCATCAATTCCGAGCAAATCACCTTCACCATTGACGATTAAGTACCATTGGCCGCTCTTCCAGCGGATTTCGCTTTTTTGCTCAGTGATGGTAATCAATACTGCATCGGGAAGTTGTACTTGCACCGATGCGCTAGTGACATAGGGATTGGCCAACAAGCGCACCCGAATCGCATTGGGGTCAACCGACCAGATAGGCATACCATTGACGGCGGCTAGTTCACTGACGCGTTGACGACTCATGGTTGCTGCCCCTTCAACCTTGACGGTCTGTACCACATACATGCCAGACCAAAGCATTTGGACGGCATAATAGAGTACGACGAGCACCAGACCAAGGCTGATAATCCGGCCACTTTGCACAAATTCGATGAGCAAAATACGACTGCCGGGGCGCACACCACGCCGGCGCCGTGAAGGGGGCGGATTATCGTTGACGGGCCGACGACGCACAGAACTCACAGCTATGACTCCTACCCACGCACACCACGAGCCAAGGCGAGCTCGACCAAGCGATTCACCACTTCAGGGTAACTTACACCGCTTGCTTGCCACATTTTGGCATACATACTCATCGGTGTAAATCCGGGCATGGTGTTGACTTCACTCAAATAAAAAACATCAGCAGCAGCATCAAACAAAAAATCGACTCGCGCCAGACCAGCCCCATCAATGGATTGAAAGGCGCGTAACGCCAATTGGCGCACTGTAAACGATTGTTCGGGGGTAAGTGCGGCCGGAATAACCACTTTGGTGGCGTCGTTTAAATACTTCGCCTCATAATCATACCATTCATTGGCAGGAATGATTTCACCGGGAACACTGGCGTCGGGGGATTCGTTGCCGAGCACACTAATCTCGATTTCCCGCGCCGTAACGCCTTGTTCGACCACAATCCGGCGGTCATAGCTACACGCCAATTGTAAGCCCGCATGTAATTCTGCCCGTGATTTGACTTTACTAATCCCCACGCTACTGCCCATGTTGGCCGGCTTTACAAACATGGGGTAACGCAACTGTGCTTCGAGTTGGTCAATCACTTGGTCTGGGTGCTGTTTGTAATTATGTGCTTGCACCAATTGCCACGGAACGACAGGCAGACCAGCTGCGGCAAATGCCGCCTTCATCATGGCCTTGTCCATACCCACCGCCGACGCCAACACCCCACAGCCCACATAGGGAATCCCTGCGAGATCCAACAATCCCTGGATGGTACCATCCTCTCCCATCGGACCATGCAGCACGGGGAATACTACATCCAAGCCTTGAATCTGTGGGCTTACGGCACCACCATCACCGCGCAAAATCAAATGGGGCGACACCGTAATCTGGGCGGGGACTTGGGGCGGTTGCACGTGATCGCCGCCACCCGGCAACAAGCCCGCATCTGCCACCGATTCAAGGGTGGCCAGCACATCGCCGCCCGCCACCCATTGGCCGTTTTTGTGGATGCCAATCGGCACCACATCATAGTGTGCAGGGTCGAGTCCATTGAGGACGGCCCGGGCCGATACCAACGATACTTCGTGTTCGCCCGATTGTCCCCCAAAAATAACCCCGATTCGAATGCGTTTCATGGTCGCCCCCATCATATGATTGCGCCGAGGAATTGCACCTCAGGCTCGAGTTCGATGCCAAATTGGCGTGCCACCACATTGCGGACATGCGCGATAATCCGGAGTACATCGGCACTCGTGGCATGATCACGATTAACGATGTAATTGGCGTGTTTATCGGCAATTACCGCACCACCGCTCGCATATCCGCGTAGACCAGCCGCATCAATCAAGCGCCCAGCCGAATCGCCGGCAGGATTTTTGAAGACACTGCCACACGACGATCCAGGCGGCGTTTTGCTCCGCCGCAAGGCGGCAGTGGCGGCCATATCAGCCATGAGTTGTGCCACATCGCCACGCTGGAGCGTGACTGTCGCCCCTACCACAATCGGACCCATATCAGCCACGGTCATACCTTGCGTCATCTTGCCCGCATTTTGTTGTTTGAGGGCACTGGTACGATAGCCAAACCCCAACTGGGCTGCGGTATAGGGCACCACTTCCCCTGCCTGCCATACATCAACTCGCGTGACGCTTTGGGCCATATCGCCGCCATAACAGCCAGCATTGCCATACACCGCCCCACCGACAGTCCCCGGTAAGCCTTCGGCCCATGCCAATCCAGCCCAACCGGCATTAACCAGCTGGCGCACGGTACCCGCCATCGGGGCACCTGCCCCGATAGCGACCGTCGCACGATCAGACTGAGCGGTCACATCTACCCGCATATCCCGCATGCGAATCACCACGCCGGGCAAGCCGGCATCGCTGATGAGCATATTGCTCCCGCCACCCAGTACCCACACCGGTAAATGCTGACTGTCGGCAAATTCGAGCGCCGCCTGCACGCCACGCGGCGAACGGACGGAAGCCAAATACCGCGCGGGGCCACCGATCCGCCAGGCGGTGCGTGGCGCAAGCAGCGCGTGTTCGGTGATAGTAATGTCGGGATTATCCATGGCGCTGCTCCAACAATGCCAACAGCCGTGGTCCCACTTGGGTACCATCACCAGCACTCATGGTAATCACCACATCACCGGCACGAGCTATATCGGCAATGGCGGTGGCTGATTGGGCAATCGTCCCGCTGGCATGCGCGACCGGGTGGGTAATGTGCTGCACCAACCAGGCGGCATCAATCCCGGCGACAGGTTGCTCGCGCGAGGCATAGATATCCCCGATACAAACCACATCGGCATCGCCAAAGGCCGTGGCCCATTCAGCCACCAAACTTGCGGTGCGGCTATAGGTATGCGGTTGTACATAGGCAATGATGCGCTGGCCGGTATAGCGGGCCCGCGCCGCTGCCAACACCGCTGCGACTTCGGTAGGGTGATGGCCGTAATCGTCGATTACCGTCACACCCGCAACGGAGCCTTTGTATTCGAAGCGCCGCCGGGCGCCCTGGAAGGTCGCCAAGGCTTGGGCAACCAGCGCCGGCGCGGCGCCGGCCAATACGGCTGCCGCATAGGCGGCCACGGCATTTTTTACATTATGCAAACCTGCTAGTGGAATGGATACCGGCCGATGCAGACGCATCGCAAACGAACGCCGGTCATAGTGCCAGGCTTGAAAGGATTGGCTAGTGGCATCGTGGTGCAAGGCACTCGCCGCCCAATCGAGGGGGATGCGGCTACAGGCTACCGGATCACGGGCCAAATCGGTGTCGATGCCATACCAACGCACGCCGGTGCGGGTAATGGCAGCCCGGGCACCGGCATCATCACCACACACCAATACCCGCTCGGGATTGGCGATTTGGGTGCTAAACGTGGCAAAGGCCGCGGCATAATCAGCCGGTGAAGCATAAATGTCGACATGATCCCACTCGAGGGTGGTAATCACCGCAATATCTGGTTGGAGTGCCAGAAAGGTACGATCATATTCATCGGCTTCAATTACCAACGGTGCCGTCGGATCACCCCAACAAGCCACTTGGGGTAAATCAGGCACTTCGGCGCCAATCAGATAGCCGGGATTCATCCCCGCCACCTGCAAGGCATGGGCAATCATGGCACTCGTGGTGGTCTTGCCGTGAGTACCGGCCACCGCGATGACGCGCCGCTCTTGCGACCAACGCGCCCACAAGTCGTGCCGGCGCATCACGGGAATTCCGGCGGCCACGGCGGCATCGAGCTCGGGGTGGGGGGAATGCACCGCCGAGGTGGCCAGTACCACATCGGCACCCGCAATCTGGCTAGCTACATGTCCAAGGTAAATCGTCACGCCCCGCGCCTGCAATGGCGCCCAAGTGCTGCTCTGATTGGCATCACTACCGCTGACGCGCTCACCACGATCGAGCAAAATATGGGCGATGGCACTCATGCCGGCGCCACCAATACCGACAATATGATAGTGCATTAGGCGCTCCTTGCAATGTCACATAACAGGGTAGCCATGGTCAGGGCCGCCTCCGGCCGTGCCACTCCCTGCATGGCCTGTCGCATCTGCTGGAGGGCGGTGTCGTCTTGCAACAAGCCATCGAGTGCCGGCCAGAGTAATTCGGGTTGGGCGCCATCGGCGACTTTGATGGCGGCACCATGGCGCACCAAATAATCGGCGTTTTCGTCTTGATGGACGTAGGGGTAAGGCACCAAAATCGCCGGTAATCCAGCGGCCGGTAATTCGCCCAACACCGATGCGCCACTCCGACAAATCGTGATATCTGCCGCCGCCAAGGCTGCCGTCATCGTCACGGCACCGTCGGTAGCGAGGTAGGGGTATAAATGATAGCGGTGTTGCAGTTCAGACGGTAACCCAGCCATGTGCGTTTGCAACATGGTTTCATCACCTTCGCGGCCACAAACATGGAGTACATGCGCCAATGGCAATACGCGGGTTAGCAAGGCGGCCACGGCCTGATTGATGCTCCGGGCGCCACGACTACCACCATACACGAGGATCAACGGCGTTGCATCCATAATCCCTAGCATGGCGCGGGTAGTACCACGATCAGCCTGCATGATATCGGCGCGCACGGGGTAACCGGTCACGACCAATTTACGCATCCCACGTTGCCATGTAGCAAGGGTTGTGGCAGGCATCCCCAAATGGGGCGCTGCGTCAGGAATGCTCCCGATTGTCACGGTCGCTAGTCGCGACAACAAGCGCACTGCCAAGCCAGGTACTACGTCAGGCAAATAAATCGCACTAGGCACCCGCATCAGCCAGGCCGCCACAAACAACGGCACACACACATACCCACCAGTGCCAAAAATAGCCCCGGGGCGCTCGCGGCGGATGAGTTGAATGGCTTGCACTACCCCGCGCAGCAAGCGCCAACTGTTTTTGAGTAAGGCAATCAC
>CALFIC010000203.1 GCA_937876225.1 uncultured Chloroflexota bacterium
AGTCCAGCGCATTGCCGTCGGCAAACTGATAGTGGAGTTGGGCGGGGGCGGCCAGCACACCCGGTGCGGCGAGGGGGGCGCGCATAATCCGCCCACGAGGTGTTTCGTTCCAGTACAACGTCATACCGTCAGGTGCCAAGCCGACGCCGTTGGGAGAATCCGCCAAACTCACTTGGCGGATAGCCGAGCCGTCGGGCAACGCATAATAGACCGCGGTGACTGCCGGACTTTCGCCGTTTATATAGCCCAAATCACTGAAATAAAAGCCCCCCTGCTGGTCAAACACCAAATCGTTGGGTGCCGACAGCGCCAGCCCATCACAGGCGATATACAGTGTCTGTAATTCTTTGCTGGTCATATCAAATACTTGGATCGAGCCGCCGCGATAGCGCTCCGGGTCGGAATACCACAAATCCCAGTTGCCGTCACGCCAGACACCATCAAAAGCAGCGCCATTGTTGCAGATATAGATGCGCCCGTCGGGCCCTATCGCCGCACCGTTGGGGCCACCGGGGATGGTGGCAAGGCGTTCGATCTGGCCATTGGCATGCACTTTGGTCAGGTAGGGACCAAACATTTCGACGAGAATCACGCTGCCGTCTGCCATGGCGATCGGTCCTTCGGGGAAGGCCAATCCATTGGTTATTTCTTGAAATAACGACATATTACAACCCTTTCTGTAGAGATATTGCATTATAGTACAGCCGCAACCTGCTGCGGCGCTACGATTCGCCCCTACGTGCGCCGATGCATTTGTACAGCCGCAGCCTGCTGCGGCTCCAAAAAATCCGGCTGCGGCTCTTTCCGCTATAATATTCTCATCATCATCAAAGGAGATACGCGATGACAACACTTGCCTACCCCGCCCCACTCCTCAGCAACGGCTTTACTATCACCAATGACCCCGCCCGCATGGGGCGATTGACGCCCTCCAATCCCCACGCCCCCATCAACGAACTGCGCGATCAATTTGCGGCCCAAGGCTATTTATGGCTCAAGGGCATCCTCGATCGCAACGCCGTGCTGGCCTTCCGCAAGCGCTTTTTTGCAGCCTACCAAGTCGCTGGACTGCTCAAACCAGACACCGATCCGGTTGATGGCATTTATAGCGGTGCCATCGAAGACCACGCCCAAATCGCCAAAATCACCCACGAAGTGGTGCGCTGGGCGGCCTATGAATCGTTTTGTTTGCAACAACCGATTTATGAATTCTATGCCGCCCTGTTTGGTGGCGAACCCTATCTGCATAAACGCAAACTCGTCCGTTACGTCAAGCCACACGATGCTAATTCTACCGGCGCCCATTATGATTTGACCTATTTACGGGCCGGTACCGACAAAGTAGCCACTAGTTGGATTCCCATCGGCGACATCCCCGTCAAAATGGGTGGGCTCGTCTACCTCGAAGGCTCCGACACCTGGGGCCGGCGCATGGAAGCCGAATTCCGTGCCCAAAACGACGGCATGAGCCGCGAAGAGCAAATCAGCGCCTACAACAAAAACATGTCGTCGAGTGGTTGGCTCACCAAAGATTTGCCCGAGCTGGCCAATCGCCTCGACAGCCGTTGGCTGGTTGCCGACTACGAAGCCGGTGACATGGTGGTACATAGCGCCTACATGATCCATGCGGCCACTACCAATGAAGCCGAAGATGGCACCATGCGCTTATCGACCGATATTCGCTTCCAACGGGTGCGTGACGAAGTCGATGTGCGCTGGAACAACCACTGGTCGATGGACGACATGCTATGACACTCCCCAACAACGACCAGATTCCGTTGTTGGAATTTGACCCCAATCCGCGCGCCTTTATCAATGCGGCCGACCATAGTCGCAAGCTCGATATCCCGAGCGCGGTGGTGCTTTGTTTTTTCCATGATGTGATTGAACAATTGGTCAAAGAGGGCGCCCTACGTGAAGTCTATGCCTTGCGGAGCGAAATGGGCGCCCACCCATTGTACGTCTACACCATGCCCCACGGCGGCCAAATCTGCCTAATGCACCCCAGCGTGGGTGGGCCTATCGGCAGTGCCTTGATCGAAGAACTCATCGGCCACGGCATCCGCCAAATCGTTGCGATTGGTGGCGCAGGCTCGCTCCAACAACAGCTCACCGTAGGGCATGTGGTGGTGCCTACCATGGCACTGCGCGATGAAGGCACGTCGTATCATTATGTCGCGCCGAGTCGTTGGATTGCCGCCCAGCCCGCCGTCACCCAAGTCATCCGGGATGTGCTCGTCGCACAACAAATTCCCTTTGTCGAGGGACCCACCTGGACGACTGATGCGTTTTACCGCGAAACAGTGGCCAAAGTGGAACGCCGTCGCAACGAAGGCTGCTTGACCGTCGAAATGGAAAACGCCTCGTTCCTCGCCGTCGCACAGCTCCGCAACGTACAATTTGGCCAGATTTTGTATAGCGGCGATGATCTCAGTAGCGAAGTCTGGGATAGTCGCGGCTGGCACACCCACGCTAGCCTACGCCACAATCTAACCATGGTTGCCACTGAAGTGGCCTGGCGCCTGCAACAATAACCAAGTGTGCATACATGCCCCCCCCACTTTTGGGCGTAATGCCCAGCGTGGGGGGGATTTTTTCCCCACATTCCACTACTCCATGCCACAATTTCTAACATTCCTCAAATAGCGAAAAAAACCATGCGTGCTATACTACTGATAAGTCATCCCCCAAAAAAATCTGATGACGACGAGGTATCACCATGAGACTAGAACGATTTACCGAAAAAGCCCAAGAAGCATTTCACGAAGCACAAACCATAATGGGCGGTTTGCACCATACCCAGCTTGATGTGGAGCATATTTTCCTAGCCTTGTTGCGTCAACGCGACGGACTCACTGGCAAAGCCTTGACCAAATTGGGTGTGGATGTCGAGCTCGTGTCACAACGGGTCGAATACGAACTCGAGAAATCCCCCAAGGTATATGGCCAAAACATTTACGGCAACCAAGTGTATATCACGCCCCGCACGCAACGCTTGGTCAAACGTGCCGAAGACGAGGCTCAACGCCTCAATGATCAATTCACTGGCATCGAACATATTTTGATTGCTATCCTCAACGAGCGTGATGGTGCATCACAACGGATTTTGAGTAGCTTCAACATTACCCAAGAGCGCCTGTACCAAGCACTAATGGAAATCCGCGGCACGCAACGCTCCGACACCCCCAATGCCGATAGCAAATACGAAGTATTATCCAAATACAGCGTCGATTTAACCAAATTGGCCAGCGAAGGTAAGTTGGATCCGGTGATTGGCCGTGAAATCGAAATCACCCGCGTCATCCGCATCCTAAGTCGGCGCAACAAAAACAACCCGGTGCTGGTGGGTGAAACGGGCGTCGGTAAGACGGCCATCGCCGAAGGGCTGGCCCAACGCATCCACGAAAACGATGTGCCCCAACCACTCATCGGCAAGCAAGTCTTGTCGCTCGATTTGGGCGCCATGGTAGCCGGCTCGAAGTTCCGTGGTGAATTCGAAGAGCGCCTCAAAGGGGTGATGGACGAAATCCGCGCCGCCCAAGGCAAAATCATCCTCTTCATCGATGAATTGCATACCGTAGTCGGTGCTGGTGCAGCCCAAGGCTCGATCGATGCCTCCAACATGCTCAAGCCGTCATTGGCACGGGGCGAGTTGCAGGTCATCGGTGCCACTACACTCGATGAATACCGCAAACATATCGAAAAAGACCCGGCCCTCGAACGGCGCTTTAGTCCAGTATTTGTGGAAGAGCCCGACGTACCCACCACCATCGCCATGTTGCGGGGCTTGCGCTACCGCTACGAAGAGCATCACAAATTGGCAATTAGCGATGATGCCATCGATGCCGCCGTGCGCTTGTCGAGTCGCTTTATCACCGATCGGTTTTTGCCCGACAAAGCCATCGATTTGCTCGACGAAGCCTCGGCTAAATTGCGCATCGACATGTATTCGATGCCCAAAGAATTGCGTGCCCAAGAGCAAAAATTGCAAGAATTGCGCGTGGCCGAAGAAGATGCCAGCCAAAAACGTGATTACGAGCGGGCCGTAGTGATTCGCGCCGAGTTCCTCAAGCTCGAACAGGCGTTTACGGTGCAACGCGATGCCTGGCGCAAAACCGCCAACCTAGACGAAATTGTCGATGCCGAAGATATTGCACAAATCGTATCGTCGTGGACGGGTGTGCCGGTGATGCGCATGCTCGAACGTGAGCGTGAGAAACTGGTCAACATGGAAGCGCGTTTGCAACAACGGGTGATTGGCCAACATGAAGCGATTGTGGCGGTGTCTGACGCCATCCGCCGCGCCCGCAGTGGCATGGCCGATCCGCGCCGGCCGATTGGCAGCTTTGTATTTGTCGGCCCCACGGGTGTCGGCAAAACCGAATTGGCCAAGGCGCTGGCAGAATTCATGTTTGACAGCGAAGATGCCATGATCCGCATCGATATGTCCGAATTCCAAGAACGCCACACCGTGTCACGCTTGTTAGGCGCCCCTCCGGGATATGTGGGCTACGACGATGCCGGTCAATTAACCGAGCGCATCCGCCGCCGCCCCTACCAGGTGGTCCTTTTCGACGAAATCGAGAAAGCCCACCCCGATGTCTTCAACACCTTGTTGCAATTGCTCGACGACGGACGATTGACCGATGGTCAAGGCCGAACGGTTGATTTCAGCAATACCATCGTGATTATGACGTCCAACATCGGCACCGAGCATGTCAAACAACAAGGGATTGGCTTGGTCAAGTCGGTCGATAAGCACGACCAAGCGGCGGCGCAAGTGCGGGTGATGGAAGCAATGAAACAGGCCTTCCGCCCCGAATTCCTCAACCGCATCGACGACGTCATCGTCTTCCACCCCTTGACCGAGGTCGAATTGATTCAAATTGTCGATATCATTGCCGCCGATGTTCAGAAGCGCTTACAAGAGCAAGGGATTAGCCTGACGCTCGACCAACGCGCCAAATCCTGGTTAGTTGCCACTGGGTACAACCCTGCCTACGGCGCCCGGCCGTTACGCCGTACCGTGCAACGGAGCATTGAGACGCCTATGGCGCGCGAAATCCTGAACGGATCATTTGTCAGTGGCGACTATGTCATCGGCGAAGTCCACGAAGATGGCAAACAGTTGCGCTTTAGCAAAGCAGAGCGCCTCGAAGTACCACAAACACAACCAACCGCCCAAGTCTAAACGCGTACGCACATAAATAATCCCCCACAGCGCATATTGTGCACTGTGGGGGATTATTGTGTCGTAGCCTATAATTCCAACGCCACGGCACGTTCGATGTGTGATTCGGCCATCAATTGCGCCACTACACTATCGGGAATAAGGTCATCGCAAGTCAGCACCATCAACGATTGCTCGCGGGGGGCGAGGCGCCCTACTTGCATGCTAGAAATGTTAACATCGACGGTGCCCAGCAACGTGCCCACCCGACCAACCATACCCGGTCGGTCACGGTGATAGGTAAACAAGAGCGAACCGGCTGGTTCGAAGGTCACCCAGTAGCCGTCGAGCTCGACCACATACGGGCGGTCACGCAGCACCGTACCACTAAAGACATGCACGCCGCTGGCGGTGTGGGCTTGGAGTTCCAGCATGCCGGCATAATTTTCGACTTCGGGCACCGTACGTTCCCCAAAGCGCACGCCCCGTTCTTTGGCAATGATCGGCGCATTGACGGCAGTAATCCGTTGTTCGCTGACTCCTGCGAGCAAGCCTTGGAGCAGCGCTACCCGCAACGGAGCAGTGTTGGTGTTGGCAAGTTCGCCAGCATAGACGAATTCGTAGCGCTGGATGGGCTCGTCGGCGAGGCCCAAGCACAATTTGCCCAGGCTACGGGCCAACGTCGCATAAGGGGTAAGGAAGTTGACTTCTTCGGGGGCAATATAGGGTGAATTGACGGCATAGCGAGGTGATTCACCATTGAGTGCATCCAACACGCCATCGGCCACGTCGACGCCAGTCGAAGCTTGGGCTTCGACCGTCGAGGCACCCAAATGGGGAATGGTAATGACTTTGGGGTTGTCGAGGAGCGGCGAATTGACTGGTGGCTCTTGTTCGTAGGCATCGAGGGCTGCGCCACCCAGGCGGTTATTCGCTAAAGCATCGGCCAAGGCGGCTTCATCAATCACGCCACCGCGGGCTGCGTTGATGATATAGGCCGTAGGTTTCATCATGGCGAGGCGGGAGGCATTGAGCAAATGACGGGTGGCATCGATTAACGGCACGTGTAACGATACAAAATCACTGCGTTGTAGGACTTCGTCAAGGGCACACAAAGTAACCCCGAGTTGCAAGGCCCGTTCGGTTGATACCACTGGATCATAAGCAATGACTTCCATTTCGAGGGCTCGGGCCCGCCGTGACACTTCGGCACCGATACGCCCAAATCCGACGAGACCAAGGGTTTTGCCGCGTACTTCTTGGCCCATGAACTTAGCACGGCTCCAGCCCCCTTGGGCTACATGTTGGTGGGCTTGGGGCAAGTGACGCGCCAATGACAGAATCAAGCCAATCGCTAGTTCGGCCACGGCGACACTATTTGATGCTGGCGCATTGACGACTACGATACCAAGTCGAGTAGCGCTTTCGACATCGATATTATCGACGCCGGTACCAGCACGACCAACAACCCGTAACTTCGTACCGAGGGCCAACAATTCGGCATCGACCTTGGTGGCGCTCCGCACTATAAGCGCATCGTAATCAGCAATAATCGCTAACAATTCGGGGCGTTTGATGGTGGGCTTGACATCTACTTGGGCCGAATTCACCAACCGTGCCAAACCTTCTTCGGCAATCGGTTCTGCAACCAAAATACGAAACATACCGTGACTCCCAATTAAAAAGCGGAACCGTCCGGTTCCGCCTCATTGCGAACTAGGGGTATTGTATCACCAACATTCAAGGATGGAGAGGGGGTTAATGTTGACATCGTGTTGGTAGACTTCGTAGTGCAAATGGGGACCACTCGCATAGCCCGTCTGACCGACCCAACCGATAATCATCCCCGTCTCGACTTGTTGGCCACTGACAATATTCAGCTTGCTGAGATGGGCATAGGCGGTGGCCCAGCCGTTGATTTCGTCAGTGATACGCACATAATTCCCCGCCAACCAGTTGTTGGGCACAACCCGGGCAATCCCCGAATGCAAGGCCACAATCGGTGCACCGAGTGTATCACTCGGATCGGCATTGCCGTCGCCATTGGAGTCCACAGCCAAATCGACGGCGCCCCAAATCGAGGCTGGCGCATGGGTACCCACACCATACCCTTGCGTCATGATGACTTTGCCTTTTAATGGGCGTACCGGACAACCAAACGGCGCTCCCGGTAAGCCTCGTTTGGAGGCGATAGCAGCTAGGGGATGACTATCGGGTGCACCGACTGGGGTTTGCGCCGCAGTTGTGGAATCAGCGGCGATTATTTTTTGAGAAACCGCCGGACTCAAGGCTAACTGCACCAAATGCTGGCGGAGCTGATTACTGGCGCCATCAGGCGAATCGGCCAACTGGGCAATCACATGTGTTTCGGCGAGTACCCGGGTAGCTGGCATACTCATCACCAACATTGATCCACCGAGCATGACCACCGCCGATGCAATAATAAAAATCGTCCCCAACCCGAGTATCCACAAATACGGCGCAGCTTTGTTAGCTTTGGGTAGGCGGATGAGTTGTTTGACGGTCACTTCATAGAGTTTACTGAGTTGAACTAATTGATTGGCGTCAAGGGGACGCAGCCCGTGTTCGGCCGCAGCAATATCACGCACCGGAATACCAGTGCGTGTCGCCACATCGACCATCGATAAGCCACTTTTTTGGCGTAATTGTTGTAACGTGTTTTCCATCATTCACTCCATTTGCATCACTGTACCACAGCATGGATGGATTGACGAGTGGCCTAGATTACGGCACGATGAGACATTTGCGCAAACCGTTATTGATAGCATCAATCCCGTTTTGCAGAGGAATATCCCGTAGCAATACCATCGGTAGCACCGCCTCGTAGGCATCCCAGCGACAAATCGTGACATCGTCATAAAATTGCGGCGTCATGCTATCGATTTGAGGCGCCAGCACCGCAAACAAGGCATCATCGGACAATGCGCCACTACTCGCCACCCCCCGATTGAGGGGCACCCAACGCATGGTGCGAACCAACTCCGTCTGGGCAGGAACGGATTGGAGCGCCTGGAGGAGTTGGATGACTTGGGCTTGGCGCTCAGCAGGAATTGCCTGCGGGATAATCGCATACACCACATCTACTGGTGGGAGTAGCCGTTGCCCACTCGCACCATACAGCGGCGCAGGAGCGTATTTGACCGCCAATTGGTCGGGGTGACGTTCGTAGCGTCGGATGGCGGCATCACCGTCGATAGTATACGGCACGCGCCAATTGACAAAATCAGTAGTGGCTTCGACATAGGTCGTCGCATCACGTGGACCTAAGCTCCGTAAATCAACCAACGATTGCATGGCGGTTAACCCCATTTCGTCGGGCAAAATCGAGCCAGCATCGGTAAGCACCGCACTTGCCCCTAGTTGATCAAGGAGCATTTGGAACCAGCGTCCATCGGCCCACGAAAACGCCATTTTGTAACGCACGCGGCCAGTGATTTGATTATTGATGCTCATCACATCGGCAGTAGTATCGGGGATGGCCGCCAGTAGGTCGCTGTTGGCAATACTCACCAAATAATTACGCGCCGCTACTGGCATCACCATATATTGGGCATTATGGGCAATCGCACTGTCATACACGGCATAGTGGTCCACAGCAATCGGGGGGGCATTTGCCGCCACCACCCCGAGTTTGATGAGTTGTTGCAGGTCGTATTCGGTGCCAAGCCAGACATCGACACGATCAGCGGCAGCAGTCGTACTTGCCAAGGCATATGTGCCATCGGGGGAGCGGGCATCGACGCTAATCGACATTTGTTGGAGCGCCGCTGTCTGGGTGAGCACATCAATCAACGGTTGCGGTGAATTATTGTCGGATTGAATCAGGCGCACTTGCAATGTGGCTGGCAACGGTACAGCCGTGGCTGTTAGCACTGGAGCAACTGTCGCCGTCGCCGGAATCGGCGTGGCGGGCATCGTCGCCGTCGGCGGCATAGTCGGCGTCGCTGTTGCTTGCCCTAAC
>CALFIC010000204.1 GCA_937876225.1 uncultured Chloroflexota bacterium
GCCAGTGACGGACGCACGGCATCACAGCCAGCCGCCTGCACACCGATAATCCGGGCTTTCGACCCCAGGGCCCGCAACGCAGTGGCAATACCGCCAATTAAACCACCCCCACCGATAGGGACGACGATCACGG
The DNA here is from genome assembly GCA_937876225.1 of uncultured Chloroflexota bacterium. GTDB lineage: Bacteria > Chloroflexota > Chloroflexia > Chloroflexales > Roseiflexaceae > UBA965. The sequence continues at coordinate 134 of CALFIC010000204.1, forward strand.
TGGCATTGGCTAGAGTGGCAAAAATCTCGAGGCCGATAGTACCTTGGCCCGCAATCACGTTGCGATCGTTGAAGGCATGGATAAAGGTCAGATTGCGCTCGGCTTCGATTTGGCGGGCGGTGATGCCGGCATCATCAAACGTCGCGCCCGACAACACCACTTCGGCGCCCAGCGCCCGGGTGGCGGTAATTTTGGTGAGCGGCGCGTGTTCGGGCATCACAATCACTGCCGGCACGCCAAACAACTTGGCAGCCAACGCTACCCCTTGGGCATGATTGCCGGCCGAATTGGTCACCACACCCCGTTGGCGAGCCGCATCATCAAGGTTGCGGATGGCGTTGTAGGCCCCCCGTACTTTGAATGACCCCGAGCGTTGCAGTGATTCCGCTTTGTGAAAAATCTGAGCGCCTAGTTGGACCGACAAGCTGTCGTCGGGCAAGATGGGCGTGGCGATTATGACGTCGCGCAAGGCGGCATGAGCGGCTTGGATGTCTGCAAGGGTAATAGTCATGATTACCGCCGATCACTGATTTTTTCGGCCAGATTGGCAGCCCGAGCCGCCAAAATCTGAAACTGTTTGGCGAGGGCTGGTTGACTGGCATCTTGGGCAGCGGCCATGATGACACCACAGGTCGTTTGGAGCTTGTTGAGCTGGGCTTTGTCACCCGCCAAATGACGCTCGGTGATGGCCCGTTCGATGTATGCATAGAGTTGTTCGTTGGTCATGAAAAAACCTTTCCTAGGGTAATCAGGGACGCAGTAGTCTGTGGCTTGATATAATCCGAGACGCAGCAGGCTGCGACTGTACATATCTGTGAGATACAGACAATCGCTCGTTGCCTATGCGCCCTCTGCGTCCTCTGTGCGAGCCACTGATTTACGCCGGCAATTGTTGGAAACGCGGTAATTGCTCATCCCACGCCGTACGCTGTTGGCTCGGTTCGATGATAGTGGGCGGGTAAGATTCGGCGATAATCCGTCGGCCGGTGGCCAAATCGGGGATGGCCCCTACCGTGATGGCTTGGATGAGTACATTCCCCAAGGCGGTCGCTTCTACCGGCCCTGCCACCACCGGCAGATTGCAGGCATCGGCAGTAAAGCGATTGAGGAGCTGATTTTGGCTACCGCCACCCACAATCCGCACCGTATTAATCGTGTTGCCACTGAGTTGGCTGAGGGTGTCGAGCACGGTGCGGTAGCGCAACGCCAAACTTTCGAGACAACAGCGCACAATCGCGCCAGGGGTAGTGGGCACGGTAATCCCGTTGCGTTGACAATAACTTTGGATGGCGCGGGGCATGTCGTCGGGGTTGAGGAAGTCGTGGGCATCGGGATTGATGATACTCACAAATGCCGGCGCCCCACTCGCAAGCGCCATTAATTCATCCCAACTATAATCGTGCCCTTGGCGTTGCCAACTACGTCGGCATTCTTGGAGCAACCACAGCCCGGCAATGTTTTTGAGCAAGCGGATGGTGCCATCGATGCCCCCTTCGTTGGTGAAGTTGACGGCCCGTGCAGTAGGCGAAACCACCGGCGCCGGGATTTCCATCCCCATCAAACTCCACGTGCCACTACTGATGTAGGCGCTGTGGGGATCAAGCCCGGGGATGGCGGCAATCGCCGCCCCAGTATCGTGCGTAGCACCGGCAATCACCGGCGGCGCATTGGTTAGCCCGGTATCGGCACAGACGCTGGCCAACAACGGCCCCAAAATCGTGCCGGGCATAATGACTTTAGGCAAAATCTGGCGCGGAATGTCGAGGCGCGCCAGCATGTCGCTGGCCCAATCGCGGGTATGACAATCGAGCATTTGAGTGGTCGAGGCGTTGGTGTATTCGGCGACTGCCACGCCCGACATCCAATAATGCAACAAATCTGGTACCAGCAACAGCTTGTCGGCATGCACGAGCTGCGGATCGTTACTCAGGCGCATGCTCAACAATTGATAGAGTGTGTTGATTTGCATGAATTGAATGCCGGTGGTGGCAAAAATATCATCGCTACTCACCCGCGCAAAGGCCTGTTCCAACATGCCGTCGGTGCGATGATCGCGGTAGCAAGTAGGATTGGCGATTAAGCGGCCTTGGTTGTCGAGCAAGCCATAATCGACGCCCCAACTATCCACCGAAATGCCAGCCAAAGGCGCGCCACCGCGACTGGTGTGGGTGCGAATCCCCGCCAAAATATGTTGCCAAATCCCCAAAATATCCCAATGCTGGCGATTATGCACCGCAATCGGGCCATTTTCGAAGCGCGTGAGCGGCTCAATCGAGATACGGGCGCCATCCCAGCGCCCGAGCATCACACGCCCACCCGAGGCACCGAGATCAACCGCCAAAAAATGATCAATAGGCATCGTACTATCCTCTTTGATATGCGAGCGTGAATGCCCCACGTTCCTACACGAATAACTGGGCTTGCATGATGGTGACGGCTTGACCGATGAGCTTGACGCGGTCGCCCACTAATTTCGTGCGCACGATGCCGCCGCGGGCAGAGCGTTGCGCGCCGATAAGTTCCGTTTTGCCCAAAATTTCACCCCAATAGGGTGCCAAACAACAATGCGCCGAACCGGTCACCGGGTCTTCGCCGAGTCCGGCATTTGATCCAAAAAAGCGTGACACAAAATCAACCCCTGCTGTGCTACTCGGCGCAGTCAAAATAATCCCGCGCGTGTCGATTTTGGCCAAACGCACATAATCGGGGACGTAATCAACCACTTGAGCTTCGGTTTCAACCAACACCATGATATCCATGCGGTTTTGGCCAACCCACTGTGGCGTCAATCCCAAGGCGTCGTTGAGGGCCGCAAATGAATCAATTTGGTGCGGGGCTTCATTGGGGAAGTCGAGCGTAATCCAGCCGTCGGCGTATGTGGCAGTTAAAATTCCGCTACGGGTGGTGAATCGCAGTGCTTCGCTCGGGTCAGCGTAGCCGTGCGCCCAAAGGGCATGGGCACTGGCGAGGGTGGCGTGGCCACACAAATCGACTTCGACGACAGGAGTAAACCAGCGCAAACTCCACACATCGCCCATCTTCCAGAGGAATGCTGTTTCGGACAAATTCATCTCGAGGGCGACGTGTTGCATCCAGGTGGCATCGCGGGGCCCATCGAGGGGACAAACCGCCGCTGGATTGCCGGCAAAGGGTTGATTGGTAAAAGCATCTACGGTAAATAATGTCGTTGACATGGTGTTGTTCCCTCCATAGGCGAATGGTGCTATTTTACCGTGAATTGGACCACCAATAATCGCAGGCTCGAGGCATGTCCTCGAACGTCAGATACATCCTGTCCCCGTAGGACACCCCTCGTCCCCGTCGGACACTCCTCGTCCCCAACATTGTTTTGCTATACTACAACCGATTAAAACGCATTAGAAGAAGGTTGACTATGCGTACCATTACCTTACTCGAACACATCTCGATGGATGGCATTATCCAAGCCCCTGGTGGTCCCGACGAAGATCGCAGTGGTGGGTTCACCCATGGCGGCTGGAGTGGCCGCTATTCCGACGACGTATTGGGTGCTGCTTTACGCCAAAAAATGCACTCATCCTTTGACCTGCTGGTCGGGCGCCATACCTTCGAGATTTGGGAACCCTATTGGCCAAATCAGACCTTTTGGCCAGAGGTCAATGTAGCCACCAAATATGTGGCCTCCAACACCCGCACCTCTACTACTTGGCAGCCAGCTGTCTTTTTGCAAGGTGACGTGGCAGCGCAGGTGGCGGCACTCAAACAACAACCCGGCCGCGACATCCATGTATGGGGTAGTAGCGACTTCGTACAGACCCTGCTCGCTCACGATTTGGTCGATTCCTTGTGGTTGATGGTCTATCCGCTGACATTAGGCACCGGCAAGCGCTTGTTTGGCACCGGCACCATTCCCGCACCATTCCACGTTGTCGAAAGCATTGCGACTCCTAGTGGCACGATGGTGATGCACTATGCGCGCACGCGGGCCGATTAGGCGCACGCATTCAAACCGTCAAAAGGGCACGACGTGCGCGTCGTGCCCTTTTTGCATTTGGTCATAGCACCATGGCAAAGTGTTATGATATGCGTATCTCTCGTTTGATAAAAAGGAGCACCGCATGAAACTCTCCGCAGTCCACCACGTCGCCGTGGTAACGGCAAATTTCGCCGCCATGAAGCAATTTTATACCGAGGTGTTAGGGTTAGAAGTAGTGGGGAAGTTCGTCGGCAAGGATATTATTTTTCTCCAGACCGGCCCCCTCACCATTGAATTGGTTTCACGTGAAACACATGTGGCAGGTACCAGTGGCGGCTGGGATCACTTCGCCTTCGAAGTCGACGATATCGATGCAACGGCGGCAGAATTAACGGCCAAAGGTGTAGTATTTCACATTCCGCCGTTTAATTTTCCCGATAATCATGCGGTGCGGATTGGTTTCTTCAAGGACCCCGACGGCAACCCTATCGAATTGGTACAACCGTTAAAAGGTCGCTACCCCCAAGATTAATAGCGTGGTGTACGATGCAAGCGTATCTTACGATTGATGATTATATTGCGGCGCAGCCAGTAACAATCCAGCCGATTTTGCAACAGGTACGGGCCCAAATTCGTGGCTTGTTGCCCGATGCGAGCGAGGCCATCAGCTACGCTATGCCCACCTACAAAATCAACGGCAAAAATATCGTGCATTTTGCAGGGTACCGGCAGCACATTGGCATATATCCAGCATCCCAAGTGATTGCCGAATTGCAGGAGGAGTTGGGGGGATACAAAACATCCAAAGGGGCAGTGCAACTCCCCTTGACCGATTCGTTCCCTCACCCCCTGATTGAGCGTATTGTGCGCGTGCGGCTGACGCATTTTTTGGCAACAGGGAAATAATCGATGACACAAGCGAGAAACGCATGACGGCCTTGGTATTAGATGGCAAAAGTGCGGCAGTAGCTGCCAAAGAGTCGCTGAAACAGCGTATCGCACAATTAGCACAGGCCCCCAATTTGGTGGTGGTGCAGGTGGCAGGCGACCCAGCTGCGGACCGCTATGTGCGGGCGATTGGGCGGATCTGCGGTGACGTGGGTGCCGGGTACCAGTTGGTATCGTTGCCCGCCGACGTAGCCCAAGCCCAGCTCAATCAGACGGTGCGCAAGTTGAGTGACGACGACGCAGTACATGGCATCATCATCCAGATGCCGTTGCCCAAAGGGCTCGATGCCGAAGCGGTGGTCGCACAGCTCGATCCCCGCAAAGACATCGATGGCATCCACCCCGAAAACACCGGGCGCCTCGCCAATGGTCAACCGCGTTTTGTGCCAGCCACCCCTGCTGGCGGCATGGCCTTGTTGCGCCACTACGGGATTGCCGTGGCGGGCACGCAGGCCGTGGTAGTGGGGCGTAGTGCAGTCGTGGGGCGGCCAATGGCGTGGTTGTTGCTCCAAGCCGATGCCACCGTGACTATCGCCCATTCGCGTAGTCGCGATTTGGCGGCCATCGTGCGTACCGCCGACATCGTGGTGGCGGCGGTTGGGCGCGCCGAATTGATTCGTGGTGAGATGGTCAAACCAGGCGCCGTGGTGATTGATTTTGGCATCAACGTGCGTGCAGACGGCAGCTTGGTCGGTGATGTGGCATATGCCGAAGTAGCAGCCCATGCCGGGGCGATTACGCCGGTGCCCGGAGGCACCGGACCGATGACCAATGTGCAGTTGCTCGAGAACTTGTTGTTGGCGCATGGCTTAGGGCGCAGTGAACACAGGGATGCCGGCGCTACTTAGGCGCCGTTGAAGGCGGCTTCGAGGTCGGCGATTTCAATCTTGGTCATTTTCAACATGGCCTGAAGCACACGGTCGGCCGCCTGTCGATCTGCAGCACCCAAGAGTGTCGGCAGGGCCTGGGGCACAATCTGCCACGACACCCCAAAGCGGTCCTTTAACCACGCGCATTGACTTGCGACACCGCCATCGGCGATGAGGGCGTTCCAGAGGCGATCCGTGTCGGCTTGGTCTTTGGTGCTGACGACGATGGATGCGGCTTCGGTTGGTTTGAATAGGGGGCCACCGTTTAGCCCTTGAAACGCTACGCCATCCAGCGTAAAAGTGACCATCATCGGTGAGATGCTGGTAATCTCGGAGTTGGGGATGAGGGACGTATAAAGGCGGGCGGCGGCTTCGGCGTTGCCGTCGTACCACAGACAAATCGATATGGCAGAAGAAGTATGCATGTTGTTAATCCTTATGTTGCTTGGTGTGGCGGTGATGGTGGTCTGATACAAGAAACGAAAGCCCCGCGGTCGTTTAGCGACCGCGGGGCGTGCTTTTGGGGAAATTAGCGCTTGACGTTGAAGGCGGCCATGCCGGGGTAGCGAGCGGCAGTGCCCAATTCTTCTTCGATGCGCAAGAGTTGGTTGTACTTGGCGATACGGTCGGTGCGGGCTGGGGCGCCGGTCTTGATTTGGCCGGCGTTGGTGGCCACGGCCAAGTCGGCGATGGTGGTGTCTTCGGATTCACCGGAGCGGTGCGAAATCACGGCGGTCCAGCCGGCGCGTTGCGCTTTTTGGACGGCGCTGAGTGATTCGGTCAACGAGCCGATTTGGTTCAATTTGACCAAAATCGAGTTGGCGGCCTGCTCGTTGATGGCGCGTTCGAGGCGCTTGACGTTGGTGACGAGCAAATCGTCGCCTACCAATTGCACGCGATCGCCGATGCGCTTGCGGAGCAACGACCAGCCGGCCCAGTCGTCTTCGTGCAAACCGTCTTCGAGCGAAATCAAGGGGTATTTGCTGGCAATGTTGGCCCAGTAATCGACCATTTCGGCACTGGTCAAGGTGCGACCTTCGCGCTCGAGCACATATTTGCCATCGACATACAATTCGGTGCAGGCGGGGTCCATGGCCAGCATCACGTCCGTGCCGGCTTTGTAGCCTGCGCGCTCGATGGCTTCGAGGATGACTTCGATAGCGGCTTCGTTGGTGGGCAAGCTGGGCGCGAAGCCACCTTCGTCGCCGACGTTGGTGCCTTGGCCACGATCATGGAGCACTTTTTTGAGGGTGTGGTAAATTTCGGCACCCCAGCGCAAGGCTTGGCGGAAGCTACCCGCGCCGACGGGCATAATCATGAATTCTTGGAAGTCGGTGCTGTTTTCGGCATGTTTGCCACCGTTGAGGATGTTCATCATCGGTACGGGCAGCACATGGGCAAACGAGCCACCGATGTAGCGGTACAACGGCATATTGTAGGCGTTGGCGGCGGCACGGGCTACGGCCAGCGACACGCCGAGGACGGCATTGGCGCCGAGGTTCTTCTTGGAATCGCTGCCGTCGAGCACAATCATGGCGCTATCGATGGCGATTTGGTCGGTGGCGTCTTGGCCAGTCAAGGCGGCGGCGATTGTGGTGTTGACGTTGTTGACGGCAGTCAAAACCCCTTTGCCGAGGTAATGTTTTTTGTCGCCGTCGCGCAATTCCAATGCTTCGTGGGCACCGGTCGATGCACCCGAGGGGACGATGGCGCGTCCAAATGCGCCGCCTTCGAGGCGCACATCGACTTCGACGGTGGGGTTACCACGGGAATCGAGGATTTCACGGGCGACAATCGAACGGATTTGATTTGAAGACACGGTGGTGACTCCTTATGTATCAGACTGCAAAACTGCACGAAACCGCAATAAAAAACAGCACTACATTGGCTGACGCCCTTGTCTGCTTGCGCCGCCGATTATAGCCGATGTTGGGGATTTGGGCAAATGAAGAAAATGGAAAATGGAAAATGGAAAATTTGGAATTGTTGTAGCAGTGAGGGTCATTGTCGACTCACGGACAAAAGCACACACAGTAAATTGTTTTGATGCAGCAATACCTACGCCATCTCCCCACACTACCGGCATTCCATGCCGGTTGCGCGAGCAACCGGAGAGACGCAGCAGGCTGCGTCTGTGCAGCGTGAAATCTCCCAGGACTTGCCACAGGATAGGCACGTGGCACCTCGGGTGCATGGTATGTGGGGGACGTATGTTCAGGAATGCCCTTCAATCTGGGTGGTAATGCGCTCCAATTAATTGCAGTCGGTTGATGTGGAGTCGTCTTTCGATTCGGCCTGCAAGCGGAGTTCTTCCGGAGATAGTCGTTGTATTTTGCCGTCTTTGAAGATTACGAGGTGAGTATCGGTCTGGATGGCGATTTTTCGCGCCGCCGCGGCCGCACGGATGAGGGCGTTCAGCGCACCGCGTATGGTTGGATCTTTGGCTTTGGTTATGTCGTTGGTTTTCATTGGTTTTCCTCTAGTTCAAGTAGTACTGGTGCTTCGCCTGCATTATCAAACAGTGTCCATACATCTACCGCAGCCTTGTAGACCTCGTGAAAATTGCGTAGTCCGGCGGTAAAGCGGCGGCGGATTACGTCGGTGGGGATGGTATGCCCACCTTGCTTCACGCGCTCTGTTACCCGAGTAATGGCCATTTCTCCATCTGGCAGGCAAAGAAAAAACAGGCTCACATGGTAGCCTTGTGCGCGCCATCGTTTGATGAGTACCAAATAATGGAGGCCGGACAGCGTGGTTTCAACCGCAAAGCTTTCACCCTTACGCACACAGTCCGCCATTTCCTCCAGCATCAAACGACCCGCCTTGAATGCTGCAGTTTCAGGGGCAAAAGGAGAAAGCCCAGCTGCAATGAGGTCAGCATTGATAAAGCGCAGACATTGAGCCTCCGCTGGTAGGAATGAACGGGCGAAGGTCGTTTTCCCTGCGCCGTTCGGGCCGGCGATGATAATGATTTTTTTACGCATGATTGCACCTCGTCATATGTGCCCCATTTGCGTTCAATGACCTCATTATACTCCACCACTTTTTGCGCCGTCATGACGCATGAAGGGAGCAATTTTTTACTATTGTGGGAGCCGATGCCTGTCAATCAATGCGCTATACTTTTTATCTCACGCAGAGGTATGGAGTCGCGGAGGCGTGCTTCATTTTCAATTATCCATTTTCAATTATCCATTTTCAATTATCCATTTTCAATTATCCATTTTCAATTATCCATTTTCAATT
>CALFIC010000205.1 GCA_937876225.1 uncultured Chloroflexota bacterium
TGACATCGTGTCAACAGGGGGTGTGAAGTATTGTCCTATGCGCTTACTTCCAGCAATTGATCCCAGCTGACGCCGGCTTCGACGTCGACCTTGAGGGGTACCGCCAATTCACTGTAGGCTGCGCTCATTTCGCGCCGGAGCAAGGCGGCGATGTCGGCTTGATGTGCTACCGGCACTTCGACAATCAATTCGTCGTGCACTTGTAGGAGCAGGCGCGCGCCATTGCCGTAGGCTTGGATGGCGGCGTCGACGCGTAACATGGCCAGCTTCATGATGTCGGCAGCAGTGGCTTGGATGGGGTGGTTGATCGCTTCGCGCTCGGCGGCTTGTTGGCGTGGCCCCTTGATGTTGATTTCGGGCATGGGGCGACGGCGTCCAAACAACGAGCTGACATAGCCGGTTGCACGGGCATCGGCGATGGTGGTGTCGATGTAGGTGCGGATGCCGGGGAAGCGTGTAAAGAGTCCGTCAATCAATACTTGTGATTCACTGCGACTCAGATTGGTGCGTTGTGCCAACCCAAAGGCACTAATACCATAGATGACGCCGAACACTGTCGTTTTGGCGATGCGGCGTTGCTCTTTGGTGACGTCAGCCACTGCCACGCCAAATAATTGGGCAGCGGTAGCGCTGTGGATGTCTTGGTCTTCGTGGAAGGCCTGGAGCAGATTGGGGTCGCGGGTAATATGGGCCAGCACCCGTAATTCGATTTGCGAATAGTCTGCCGCCACCAATACACAGCCTGGCGCCGCCACAAAGGCCCGGCGCACTTCGCGCCCTTCTTCGGTGCGGGTAGGAATGTTTTGTAGGTTGGGTTCGACCGAGCTGAGTCGACCGGTCGCCGCCCCCAATTGGTTGTACGAGGTATGCACCCGTTTGGTCTGGGGGTTGATTAGGACCGGCAAGGCATCTACGTAGGTCGATTTGAGCTTGCTCAATTGGCGATGGAGCAAAATCCGTTCGATGATGAGGGTACTATCGCTGGGGCGCAGTTTTTCGAGCACCTCGGCCGTCAACGACCAGCGCCCGGTTTTGGTTTTTTCGAGGCCTTGGGTCGATAAGCCTATTTTACCAAACAACACATCGCTGAGTTGATCACCCGAAGCAATGTTGAATTTGCTCCCAGCAATCGCATAAATATCATGCTCGAGTTCGCCGATGCGGGTCGTAATCCGTCCCGACAATTCGGCCAGATAGTGCTCGTCTACTTGGATTCCCGCTTGTTCCATCCGCACCAACACCGCAATCAAGGGCATTTCGAGGCGATAAAAAATATCGGCAATCCCCGTTTGGGCATCGATTTGGGGGCGCAAGGCGTGGGTCAGTTGCAAGGTGTAGTCGGCGTCGCTCCCCGCATAATTGGTGACTGCCACGATATCTGCCGTATCGAGGGTGGTCTGGTTTTTGCCTTTGCCAATCAGTTGGTCGATGGTGACGGGCAGTTCGCTGAGCTGCAATTCGTAGAACGCCAATTCTTTGAGGCCACGGCGTTTATCGAGCAGACTCGCCGCCAACATGCTGTCAAAGGTCAGCCCGTTGACGGTAATCCCTATGCCCAATAACGATTCGATGTCGAATTTGGCGTTGTGGGCACTTTTTTGGATGCTGGCATCCGCAAAAAGTGGTCCGAGCTGGCTGACAATTGTCGCCACCGGCAACACGTCGACCTGTTGATGGATGATGGGGATGTACCAGGCTTGCTGGGCGTGGCAAGCGATGGAGATGCCGATGCATTGGTCGCGGAACACGCTGGTGCCGGTGGTTTCGGTGTCAAACGCAAACGCTCCTACACTGCGACAATCTGCCACCAAGGCTGCTAGGGTGGCTTCGTCTGTCACCGTCACATAGCCGGCGCGTAATTCTGGTGCCTCACCCGGCTCGGCCGCATTACCAAACATATCCATTTGTTGGTTGGCGCGGCTAGGCAGTGTCGCTTTGGGGGCACTCGGCGGTGGTGGTGGCGCTACTTGATTGCTGGCCGGTAAGCGCCCAATCAAGGTTTGGCCGATTTCGAGGCTCTGGAAGAAGCGCACCACGTTGGCTTTGTCGTACCCCGACACATCACAGTCTGCCATCACTAGCTCTACCGGTGCATTCACCACAATCGTGGCAAGCATCTGACTAAACTCGGCGGCTTCTTGTTGTCCGGCCAAGATTTTTTTGTAGCGATTGGGGACCAACTCGAGGTTGGCAAAAATCTGTGCGACGCTGCCGAATTCGTTGAGTAGCGCAATCGCCCCTTTTTCGCCAATTCCTTTGACCCCCGGGATGTTGTCAGAGCTATCGCCTTTGAGTCCGCGCAAATCAGCGAGTTGATTCGGTTTGAGGCCACCATAGCGCTCGATGACTTTGGCTTCGTCATAGACGATCGAGCTCATCCGTTGCCCAAAGGGGTTGGCCAAGAGTACATTGACATAACTATCAACTAATTGTAAGGTATCGCTATCGCCGGTGAGGATGAGGGTGCGTACCTGTTGGGCGGTGGCTTGGCGGGCGAGGGTACCCAGCACGTCGTCGGCTTCGAAGCCCGCGGCGACATAAATGGGGATATTGAAGGCCTGCATCATTTCTTTGATGCGTTCGAGTTGCGAATGGAACTCTTGGGGTGTTTCGTTGCGCCCGGCTTTGTATTCGCTATACAAATCATCGCGGAAGGTACGACCGATATCGAACGACACGGCGATATGGGTTGGTTGATGTTCTTTGATGGCATTGAGCATGATTGCCGCAAATCCAAACACGGCATAGGTGGCTTCACCACTCGAGGTACGCATGCCGGTATCTGCCATGGCGAAAAATGCCCGAAACGCCAAGGCATGGCCATCAATCAACAAAATCCGTGGGGTATTCGTCATGTCGTGCCCTCCAAAACATATGCCAGTGTTATTTGTTGATTCCGATGATAATAATCCCGTAGCCGATGAGGCTACTTGCCAAAAACCAAATGAGGCCCGTGAGCCAACGCCGAAATAATGGCTGGCCAGTTGGTCGCCGTTGCAACCACATCCCCATCAAACCCATCATCGCGACGACGCCAACAAACAGCACGAGCATAGTCATGAGATAGACGAATTGGGCGGCGTCTCCCAGTGGGATGAATTCAAAATAGATGAATAGTAACGACTGCCGCCAAATCAAGCCAAATGCTAACATCCAGCCAATGATGAGCGACCATTCATATACCAAAAACAGCAAACGTTCGCGGCGTGTTTCCATCAGAACCTCAGTTTCTTCCGCTCAGACGGAATTGCCGTACCAGTTGGTAGGATAACGGTTATTTGTTGACGCCCACGAGGATAATGCCGTAGCCAATCGCGGTGATGAGTCCAAACCATGCCCAACCAACCAGCCACCGTCGCAATAACGAGTGTGATTCAGGACGACGTTGGATCCATGTGCCCATCAGCGTCATTACCACTACCGAAATAACTGTCATTAGCAAAATGCTCACGATGTAGACAAATTGGGCGGCATCACCGAGTGGGAAAATGACAAAAAAGATGAAGAGCAACGATTGGCGCCAAATCAAGCCAAATGCCAACATCCAGGCGATGATTAACGACCACTCCGAACACAAAAACTGCACTCGTTCCCAGCGTGTTTCCATGATATTGCCTCAGTTCTTGCGATGAAGACGAGGAAATTAGCCGTGGGTACGTTGGAATTCCTGCATCAATTGCGCCAAGGCCTGGGCAGATGCAACCGGCAGGGCGTTGTAAAGTGATGCACGGAGCCCACCGATAATCCGGTGCCCTGCCAAGCCAATCATACCGTTGGTTTGGGCAGTGGCCAAGAATTTTTTCTCGAGATCGGCATCAGGCAAGCGAAATACCACGTTCATTTGTGATCGGGCTGCTACGGCACTATGCCCCCGATAAAACCCACCAGATTGGTCGATGACGTCATAGACCAATTGGGCTTTGTGGGCATTGCGGGCGGCCAGATTGTCGAGCCCCAAGGCTTCGATCCATGCCAACACGAGGTCGAGTACATACACCGAAAAAACTGGCGGTGTGTTGTAGAGCGATTGGGCTGCTAAGTGGGTCTGGTAACGCAAAATCGTGGGCACATTGGTATGCATTTGCGCCAAGAAATCGTTGTGGATGGCCACCACAGTGACACCCGCCGGTCCGAGGTTTTTTTGGGCGCCAGCATAGATCATAGCGATGTTGCTGGCATCGATCGGACGCGACCCGATATCGCTACTCATATCGACGACCAATGGTTGCGACGATGTGGGCAACGTCGCCCATTGGGTGCCATAGATCGTGTTGTTGGAGGTGATATGCACGTAGGCTGCATCTGGGGCGACCTGCCAGGTGGAGGGTGCGGGGAGTGTGGCGTAGTTGTCGGCTTTGCTCGAGGCGGCGATATGGGCGTTGCCGACACGACCGGCTTCTTCGTAGGCTTTTTCGGCCCAGACACCCGTCAACACATACGCGCCACTGCGACCTGGTTGCAAGACATTCATCGGGAGCATCGCAAATTGGTGGCTGGCACCTCCTTGCAGGAAGCCGATTTGGTGATTGTCACCTAGCCCGAGGAGTCGTTTGATCCGTGCCATGGCACGGGCATTGAGGGCTTCGTATTCTTTAGAGCGGTGACTTGATTCCAGAATCGAAACCCCGCTTTGTTGATAATTGGGCAATTCAGCTTGGATTTGTTGAATCACTTCGGCCGGTAATACTGCAGGACCGGCATTGAAATTATGAATGTGTGACATGGCACGCTACTCCTCGACAATGTTCCATTATCATCATACCGCAACAACCGTAGGTGTGTGCATGCCTCGCATAATGTAATCGTCCGTCGTGGTATGATGCACCATGTACCGAGTTTTACGAAGGAGTTATCGTGTTAACGATTGCTGAACGCCAAGAAGCCATCCAATTATTGCGGGTAGCCACAGACGAAATCGCCGCCGAAGTCGTGCATTTGTCGGCTGAGCAACTCATTACGCCCTATCTCGCCAATGAGTGGACCGTTGCGCAAAACGTGCACCATCTCCCCGATGCGCATAGCTATGCCATCAATAATTTGCGGTTGGTGTTGAGCGAAGACAAGCCAACCTGGAAGCCATATAGTCCAGATGGGTTCGCTCAAATTGCTGATGCCCGTGACGCCGACATTAGTGTGTCGCTCGACCTGATGCGCGCCATGCACATCCGCTGGGTGCGCATGCTCGAATCGTTGAGTGATGCGGATTTCGCCCGCACGGGGATTAGCGTGTCGTATGGCGAACGGAGCATCGACGATCTGCTGCGCATTTACTCACGCCATGCCCGCGCCCATGTCGAACAAATCCGTCAAACCTTGGCCGCAGCCAAATAACATCAAAACAGCGCGTCCCCACGCACGACTAATCCGTGCG
>CALFIC010000206.1 GCA_937876225.1 uncultured Chloroflexota bacterium
GGTTGAGCACGAGCTGGGTGCCGGCGGAAATTTTGCCGTTGATACGGATATTGAGGGGTGCTGGTGCCGGGCTATTCCCCTCTACACCGGTGCGGTCGCGGCTCGTTCCCATGTCGATGACCGGTTTAAGGTCAATGTTGATATTATCGAGTAGGTTGGCCGATGCACCTGCTGGTTGAACCCCATAGAAACCGAGATTGCGGATACCGCCGAAGTCGGCTGGGATGGTATGGGTGCCATAGAAGCGCACCCAGTTTTTGCTGGGAGCTGCTTTGACTTCGTAACCGGTATCTACAGTATCGGCACCTGCGGTGATACTTGCTGTGGCAGTGCTCCCGCTACCGCCGAGGGTATTGATGCCTTGAGCGACGACTCGGCTGTACGTGTCGGCACCTTTGGAGCCCGCATCTAACCCACTAGGAATCCCGAAGCGGAATTGGATTTCGTTGGTGCTACTCCAAGAGCGGGTGTGATGATAAAACTCGAATTCAAAGGTTTCGCCACCTACCATACAAATCGGTTGGTAGGCCATCGATGGGTTATAGGCGTTGAGTTCGATGTAGTAGGCACCATTTGGTGGCGTGACCCCTGACACCGACTCGACATTGGTGAGTCCACTGCCCCACAACTCAAAGACCCGACAACTGCCACGGATGGGGTGTGACGTATACCACCCGGCCATTTGTGATTCACACGGAAAGCCAACCTTGCTGCCTGATTCAAACGACGGGTTGGCAATGATGCGTACGCCACCGAGGGAGTTATTAATGGTGGGGTTGTTGGTGGTAGGGATGACGCCCGCTTCCACTGTCGCCGAAGGAGTCTTGGTAATCGTAAAGGTCTTTGTTGGCGATGGGGTGACGGTGGCGGTATTGGTAGGCGTGGCGGTAGGATTTAGGTTGGTGATGGTATATACGGCACCGTCACTCTTGAACGAATTATCGCAGGTCGGATCGCCCAATACCCAGTTGAGTGAGGCTCCGTCTTGACCGGGGCTACTGATATTGAACCAGGCCCATTCTGTGCCTTCAGCTGCTTGGTCGTAGATGTAATTGACGGGGATGGTGAGTCCGCCTTGGTTGCTACCAGCCACCATACCACCATCGTAATACCCCGGTGGCACGGTAATAATCCATGAATTGGTGCCCACGGTATGAGTGATAGTTGCGGTACCATTGACTCCTGCCGAAATTTCGCCAATCGTGAAATCGGTGTCGGGCACCGCATTGCCGTTGTCGAGGTTGAGCACGAGCTGGGTGCCGGCGGAAATTTTGCCGTTGATACGGATATTGAGTGGGGCTGGTGCCGGGCTATTCCCCTCTACACCCGTGCGGTCGCGGCTCGTCCCCATGTCAATGACCGGTTTGAGATCAATGTTGATGTTGTCCAACATATTCCCAGCTGATCCAGTGGGTGTAATTCCATAAAAGCCGAGATTACGAATACCACCAAAGCCGGCAGGAATGGTATGCGTCCCGGAATATTTAACCCAATTTGCATAGGGTGATGCATACATGGTTGATGCCGCATTGACGGTGCCCTCATATGCGGTAAACGTGGTTGACCCTAATGTCTGCACCGCCGCACCATTGGTCGTTGATCCACGAATGATTTGCCGTGAATAACTATCAGCTACGCGTGAACCACTTGCTAACCCGGTGGGAATACCAAAACGAAATTCGATGACATCGGTTGTTGATAGATTTCGCGTATGGTGATAAAACTCGAAATCAAACGTTTCACCCCCAACCATACAAATTGGTTGATATGCCATCGATGAATAAAAAGCATTGAGCTCGATGAAATAATTACCATGAGGTGGTTTGGCATGCGTCCCATCTAACGAAGGATAATTCATTGGCAAGCCATTGAGTAATCCCCATAATTCAAATACACGACAACCATACCCTGGTTGTATTGGATGAGAAGTAAACCACCCGTTTGTTTGACTTTCACAAGGGAGCCCGGTGATTGTTCCTGACTCAAACGACGGGTTGGCAATGATGCGTACGCCACCGAGCGTATTGTTGATAGTCGGATTATTGGTGGTGGGAATGACACCAGCCTCTATCGTTGCTGACGGCGTCTTGGTAATCGTAAAGGTCTTGGACGCTGTCGGTGTTTTCGTCGGTGTACTGGTATCGGTAGCAGTACTGGTATCAGTAGCAGTACTGGTATCGGTGGCCGTTGGTGTCGCTGTGTTGGTGCTCGTCGCCGTGTTGCTGGCAGTCATCGTACTGGTATCAGTACGGGTACTGGTATCAGTACGAGTGATTGTTGCGGTACGGGTACTCGTATCGGTACGGGTACTCGTCGCGGTACGCGTTGATGTAAGGGTATTGGTACTGGTCGCTGTGTTGCTGGCAGTCATTGTACTCGTTGCAGTACGAGTGATTGTCGCGGTATTCGAGTTCGTCGCGGTACGGGTGATTGTCGCGGTATTCGAGTTCGTCGCGGTACGGGTCGCTGTCAGGGTATTGGTATTGGTCGGTGTATTAGTATTGGTTGCGGTGTTCGTGGCTGTTTTCGAACTCGTCAGCGTATTCAACTTGGTCGGAGTATTTGAATTGGTTGGAGTATTTGACTTGGTGGGGGTATTGGTGCTTGTTTTGGTGACGGTATTTGATTTGGTAGGAGTGCTCGTTTTGGTTGGGGTATTTGATTTGGTTGGGGTATTTGTTTTAGTAGGCGTATTTGTTTTGGTGGCGGTATTGGTACGCGTCCGTGTGGCGAAAGAATTCGTACAACCGTTGTCACCACTGACGATGCCATTGGGACAAATAGTATTTGCCCAATAGGTGTTGTTTTGTATTACACCAGTCATATTGGCATCAGTTAGATCGGCTTTGCTAAAGTTGGTGTTGGTTAGATTGGCGTTGGTTAGATCGGCACCGGTCAAATCGGCTTCGACAAGATTTGCAAAATAGAGTGTGGTTCCCGTCAAAATTGCTCCGACTAATTGTAGTTGCGAGCCATACATACGGGTCAGATTGGCACCATTCAGATTGGCACCATTCAGATTAGCACCGACAATATTTGCACTTGAAAGGTTGGCATTCGAAAGATTGGCACCAGAGAGATCGACACCAGAGAGATTCATATTACTAAAGTTACAACCACGCAATTGGACTCCTGGACCGCGTTGCGTACAGTCATCTGTGGTGGTGGTTGCGGTAGAACTTGCCGTCGGTGTTTTGGTCGCAGTGCCTGATGCGGTGGGTGTCCGTGTCGAAATGAAATCAGCACATCCATTGCTATTGCTCATGGCACCATTCGGACAGATGGTGTTTGACCATATGACGCCCGTAAATATGGTGCCATTAATATTTGCATCAGTCAGATTCGTACCAGTTAAATTCGCACCAGTGAAATCAGTATTTGTCAGGTCTGTATTAGTCAAATTGGCACCAGCCAAATTGGCACCAGCCAAATTGGTATTGGTCAAATTGGCACGATAAAGGTTTTCGTTGGATAAATCAGCATTTGATAAATCGCAATAACTCAAATCAACATAAGAATCTCGTTGACTACAATCGGTGTTTGCTGGCTCATAAATATAACGATAGGCTAACGGTAATTTGAATGCACTGCGTGTGGGAGTTACTACTTTGACGTTTTTTGTCGTTGTAATTGTGCGGTATTTCGCTTCTGTGCGCGTATCACGCGTGGCATATGTACGTGTGATGTCTGTCGGTATATTTGCGTAAATAAGCAGCAGGAAAATAAACAATAAACCTACTTTAGTAAAAACCGTATTTGTGTAACGCATATATTAATCCTATTCCGAAACAATGGGTATCAAAGGGTATATAGTTGATTATATTTATTGTACTGTAAATTTACGAAAAAATGTATATAAAAAATTAATTAAACTGACTTTTTTTATACAATACAAGAAATCATATCTGTTTTTTGCGAGAAAATCATGATGTTCCATCGAAATATGACGAATACATCTAACGTTCAGCGTAGTAGGCTACGGTTGTTTAAATAGCAGGTATTTCTTAGTGATTATTTTTTGCTTGTGCTATTGCGCAATAGAAGCTACCTTCTCATCCAAATCCATCACGTGCAATGCGCAAAAATAACAAAGGGAATCGTATCAAATACGATTCCCCAGCGTCATGCTGATGATGTTATTTTGGCGTAGGGATTGTTACAGTGCCTTTTATACCGGCTAACTGTATTGCTTAGGCGGAATCCCCACCCCAGCCACCCCCACTGTCACCACCGCTGTCGCCACCCCAGCCACCACCGTCGTCACCCCAGCTCCCACTATCGTTGTTGTTATTGCCCCAATCAAACCAACTTCCATCGGCGTTATTGTCGTTTCCATTATCGGGAATGCCATCATTATTACTGTCAATAATCGTGTCGTGGTTGTTGATATGGTGGTGATGATCGTTGTTCCCCCAGCTGCCGAATAGCCAACCGAGTCCCATTCCGCCGAGAAATGAGCCGGTATCACCGCCCCACCCTTGATTACCATAACTGTTATTGCCCCAGTTGTTGCCACGGTTACGCCCCCGTCCAAGTAATCCCCCAAGCACCGAAAAAGCAACCCACACAAGGCCAACAGCACACAGACACGAAATAAGACTGTTCATTTGGATCCTCTCAAGTACGAATTTGTTTGCCCATAATACTGTGATAAAGGTTTTTTTGTTGCAATCCCCCTTTATTTGTACGTAACACGTACAAATAAAGGGGGATGTGTCAGCATCAATCGCTGATTACGGTGTCGGTGTAGTTGTTGCCCCGAGTATTGGTAATATGCGTAATCCTCGCCGCCAGTCGTTAGCTGCCATCGCCTTGCCACCGGCTGGTTGCACCTGTTGTAATAGTAATGCACCTTGCCCACATGCTACAGTAATCCCGTCTGGTCCATCAACCACACTACCAGCGGGATGTGTGCCATTGATATGCGTCACACTCGCATGCAGAATGCGTAGTGGCAGATCGCCAACAGTCGTATGCGTGCCTGGCCACGGGTCATAGGCGCGGATCATCCGTTCGATTTGCGTGGCTGGTTGGCGCCAGTCGATGCGGCCATCGTCACGACTGAGCAACCCAATGTAGCTGGCCTGACTGTCGTCTTGGGGTGTAGGTGTCAGTGTGCCGGCCGCATAGGGCATGATGACATCACAGAGCATGTGGGCGCCCATATGGAACAGCTCCTCGGTCAATGCGCCAGCTCGTGCATCGACGGGCAGCGGCTGGCGATGTTGAGTCAGGATGGGACCGGCGTCCATTTTGCTGCCAAGCAGCATCACTGATACGCCGACTTCTTGGTCACCGGCGAGGATGGCACTGGTCACCGGGGCGGGGCCACGGTGCAACGGTAACAACGACGGGTGGATATTGAGGTAGCCGAGGCGGGGGATAGCGAGGACGTTTTTGCGCAAAATCTCACCATACGCTGCCACAATTCCCATGTCAGGGTTGAGGGCGGCGATTTGGGCCACCACGGCGTCGTCTTTGAGCGTTTCGGGTTGCAAAATAGTCGCAATCCCCAAGGCCTGTGCCATCACTTTGACTGGCGGCGGCGTGAGTTGGCGCCCGCGCCCACTAGGGCGATCGGGCTGCGTAATCACCGCTACAATCTCGATGCCGGGCATTTGCGCCAAAGCTGCCAGGGGAATGGTGGCGAGTTGAGGCGTACCGAGGTAGATTATCCGCATGGGGCACCTTTTGATTGTGTAATTGCCCTCATTATACCCAATCCCTGTGGGGGCGAATCATGCCAGCGAATTGATTCGCCGCTATTCGCTCGTGCGCTCCGCGCCAGCCAAGAATCCTATTTCCGGTTGACCAGCACAATTCCCCCGAGGATAAACGCCCCACCAATCAATTGACTAGAGCGAATGGGCTCACCCAGCAACGGCACCGCTAGTAAAGCCGCCAACACGACTTGCCCCAGCAACATCACCGAGGTAATTGGGGCAGGCAAGTGGCCGAGGGCATAGTTGATGGCAATCCAGCCGATGGTTTGCGTGAATATTCCGAGAAACAAAATAAACATCCACGAACGCAAATCAAAGCCCCACAACGGTGTCCCCAGCCACAAGGCAATCGGATAAATCACGATGCTCGCAATCGCCAACGACCACACCATAAAGGTAATCGTATCAGTCCCACCACGGGCTTGGCGCGTACTCAAAATATACCCCGCATAACAAAAACTAGCCCCAGCGGCGAGGGATAACCCAAACAAATCGTGGGGGCTGAGGCGCAAGGCGCCGCTAGCCACCACCACCATCCCCACCATGGCGATGGCGAGGCCGATCCAATAGTTGCGGGTCAGTTTTTCTTTGAACAATAACATCGACGCCAGCCCGACCCACAGTGGCGCACTATTGGCCATCAACGAGGCACTGGCAGCCGGCGCATGCATCAAACCTTCGTTCCACAGTACCAAGTCGATGGCAAAAAAGAGTCCACCAGCAATGATTGCCCAGCGGGTTCTGCCTGTTGGCACACTAGTCGGTTTTCGCCAAAAAAAGATCGGTAATAGGGACAAAAATCCGATAAAAACACGGTAAAAAGCTGACGACGTCCCGGGCACACCAGCCATTTTGACCACAATTGGCGATGTACTGATAATGATGGCTCCAGCGATAAGGGCAAACCAAGCCTTGCGGGTCGTCGTCATGAAAAAACCTCTTGTATACAACAGTAGTGGCGTCATTATATGGCGCCATGGATGATTCATTTTATGGCGCCAAAGGATTGCTGCGAAGTCGGAAGTATGAAGTCGGAAGTATAAAGTACTCTTCCCAGCGTCATTCCATGCCGGGTGCTTGCCCCCGTAGCGTGGAATCTCCTAATGAAGTCGGAAGCGTCATTGCTTCTGTGTCCTCTGCGCCCTCTGCGTCCTCTGTGCGAGCCAAAAAATCATCCTATGCGATAATGATTATTGTATGCGCAAATCATTGTGCATATATCGTGTGGAAAGGAAATACTCATGCACCACGTCATTGTGGCATTATTGCCGATTGCCGGCATGTTGATTGCCGCCAAAGTGGCTGGTGTGGTGAGCATGCGCATCGGGATGCCGTCGGTGTTTGGCGAGCTCCTTGTTGGCTTATTGCTGGGGCCGTCCGTGTTGGGTTGGATTACACCCAACGAAGCAACTGATGTCATGGCCGAAATCGGCGTCGTGCTCCTGATGTTTATGGCCGGTATGGAAACTGACACCGTGGCGATGCGGGCTGTCGGCCGCCCGGCGTTTTTGGCAGCCTTGGGTGGCGTTGTGTTGCCCCTCGTAGGTGGTGCAGGTGCCATGTATGCCTTTGGCTTTGATTGGCAGACGGGAGCACTGATTGGGGCGGTGTTGATGGCCACGAGTGTCAGTATTTCGGCGCAAACACTGCGCGAAATGGGTCAAATGCGTACCCAAATCGGGAGCGTCATCCTCGGTGCCGCTATCATCGATGACGTGCTGGGAGTGTTGATTTTTGCCGTGGTGATCAATATCATCACTGGTGTGGGTGATTTGGGCATGACCTTGCTCAAAATGACCTTGTTTTTCCCAATCGCCTGGTTTGTGGGCGACCGACTGTTGCCGTTGCTCGTGCGCTTAGAAAAGCGCTTGCCCCAACGCGAAGCGGCCTTGACGATGTTGATGGCGCTGGTATTGTTGTACGCTTGGGCTGCCGAATCACTAGGGAGCGTGGCGGCGATTACCGGCGCCTATGTGTTGGGGATTTTGGCGACGCGTCATCTCGACCCCAAACATATCGCGCATGATGGGACTGCTACGGTAGGGTATGCCTTTTTTATTCCGATATTTTTTGTCAATATTGGGTTACAAGTTCAAGCCAAAGATATATTTGCGGCACCGTTGCTCATCGCCATCATCGTTATTGTGGCCATTGCCACCAAATTACTGGGTGGCGGCATCGGGGCGCGGAGCGGTGGCATGCCATGGCGGGCAGCGTTGACCGTTGGTGCGGGCATGGTGTCGCGGGGCGAAGTGGCGTTGGTGTTGGCCGGGGCGGCGCTGGCGGTGGGCGCTATTAGCGGCACGGTTTTTTCGGCACTCATCGTCATGACGCTGGTCACCACGTTGGTGACACCACCGTTGTTGCGCTGGATGATCCCGCGCACACCGCCCCCCACAGACGCGGTTGCGCAGGATGAGGCCTAGAGTAACGCCACAAACAAATCATTGACGTTGGTGCCAGTCGCTCCTGGTTTGAGTAAATCAGCAATGGCGTCAAAAAAATAATAACTGTCGTTGCGCGCTAAGGCATCATGGGCATCTTGTCCTGTAGCCTTGGCGCGCGCGATTGTTTGACCATCAACCACCGCTCCGGCGGCATCGCTGGGGCCGTCGCCGCCGTCGCTGGCATAGGCGGCACAGATGAGATTGGGGATGCCTTGGATGCTTAGGGCTGCTCCCAGTGCC
Source organism: uncultured Chloroflexota bacterium (assembly GCA_937876225.1). Taxonomy (GTDB): domain Bacteria; phylum Chloroflexota; class Chloroflexia; order Chloroflexales; family Roseiflexaceae; genus UBA965. Next base: position 8,411 of record CALFIC010000206.1, read on the forward strand.
AGCTCTTGGTTGCGCCCTCCCAGCCCGTTCCCCCGCAACGTGACGGTCGTCTCACCACCGGCGAGCAGGCAGATGCGTTGTCCGTGGCGGGCATGGTAGGCGGCGATATGCCCGAGGGTGCGCCCGACCTCGCGGGCCTCGCCATTCAGGGTGTCACTCAAAATCAGCGGCGTATAGCCGGCCTGTTGTGCGACCTCCGCTACTGCGGTAATCGCCTGTCTGATGTCACCAATGATGAGCGGCGTGGCGTAATGGGTGTGGTCGGGTGGCAATGGCGCCGTCAAGGCTGTCGTGATTGCCGGCGAAACAGTTTTCAGTCCGGCGTGTTGCACTACATCCCAGGCGGCCTGAGCACTATCGGGGTTGGCGACGGTGGGTCCCGAGGCGATAGCGGCCAATGGATTGCCAATCACATCCGACAAAATCAATGTCACCATCGGTGTCGCACCGGCGGCCCGGGCTAATCCGCCCCCTTTAACCCCGTCGATGCGCCGGCGGATGGTGTTGATGGCGTTGATATCGGCACCACTGGCCAACAAATCGCGGGTCAATTGTTGCATTTGCGCCAAATCAATCCCTGGTAAGGGATCAACCATCAGCGCCGAACCGCCCCCTGACACCAACACCACGATTAATTGTGTCGAGTCAGTCTGTTGCACCAACTGGCGGGCCAGTTGTCCCGCCACGAGGCTCCGCGCATCGGGCACCGGGTGCCCAGCGGCGTGATAGTGCAGTTGGGGGTGGCGGGGCGTGCCATCATCGTCTTTGTAGATTACCAGTCCGTGTGTCACCAATCCGCCGAGGCGTTGCATAGCGGCATCGGCCATGGTCAGGGCCGCTTTGCCCACCGCCAACAGCACCACACTACTGGGGGTGTAGTGACTACCACCAATCGTGACGCCCGTTGTAGCGACACTGATGGTGCGGGTGATTTGTTGCTGGGGGTCGGCAGCTTGCGTGGCAGCTGCCAGCATTGCTGCGAGGGTGGCGCCGTGGGGATTAGTTTGGCTGGTGGCTGTGGCAAAACGCCGCACTGATGTCATGAGTCGCTCCTTGGCGGCGTTTTTATTGACAAAACTCGGTTAATACGCTGGTCAAAATCGTGGCACATTGGATGGTCTGATCGATGTCGGCCCATTCTTCCACCGCATGGGCACCGGCGCCTCCAGGACCAAACGATAGGGTGGGGATGCCGGCGGTATCAAACAACGACGTTTCCATCCAACCAAACGACCCAATCGTGGCAGGGGTACGCTGGGTGTGTTGGCTGGTCCAGTGTCGTACTAGTTGCACGATGGGGGCATCGGCGCTGATTTCGAACCACGGGCGGCTCAAATCGACGTGCAAATTGGCGGCAAAGGTCGGATCGGCGGCGTGGAGCTCGGCCAATATGGTGCTCAGTTGGGCGGTCGCTTCGCTGATGCTTTCGGGTGGGGCCGTGCGCCGCTCGAGCCAGATCCGGCAGTGCTCGGGGTAGCTCGATAATTCTTGGCCACCACTAATCAGCGAGGCGTGGATGGATCCGCCGCCCAGCAACGGGTGATTACCGGTGCGTAATTGCAGGTCAAGCGCTTCGATGCGGGTCAGCACCCGGCCAGTTCGCACGATGGCGTCGATGCCGAGGGTGGGTTGTGAGCCGTGCGCTGCTTTGCCTTGGACGTCGATGGCGTACCACACAAAGCCTTTGTGGGCGATGCCCATATCGAGCCCGGTGGGCTCAGTCACAATGGCGGCGTCGGCATGGTGCGTGCGCAGGAGCGCTTCGGTGCCGATACTGGCGTATTCTTCGTCGACCACTGCGGTGAAAATCACATCGCCGCTGCGGGGAATCTGCATGGCGTTGATGGCCGCACTCATACAGGCGGCTACGCCGGCCTTCATGTCATAGGCGCCCCGGCCATACAAGCGATTGCCATCGATGCGGGGCGTGTGGGGATTGGTCATGCCGGCTACGCCGACGGTATCGGTGTGGCCGTTGAGGATGAGCGCCTTACCACCCCCGCTCCCCTTGGCGGTGGCGATGACATTGGGGCGCCCAGGGACGACTTCTTGGAGCTCGACGCTCAAGCCGGCCCGGCTGAGTGTCTCGGCAATATAAATTGCCACGGCCTGTTCCCCTGCGCCACCCGGTACTAAATCAGGGTTGACTGAGTCGATAGCGGTCATATCATGCAAAAACTGAATGGTGCGATCCATGGCATCCTCCGTGATTATGTCGCAATCAACGACATGTGTGGTTGTGGTGCAAAAAATTATGTGGGCGTCGTGTGTGAAAAACCGGTATATTGGATTGTAACAAATCCACCCATATTGCGTGAGGGGCACCATGTCAAAAAATATTACGGGGATGGGGTTGGTTGCGATTGCAGCCATCTCGTGGGGCAGCATTGGCGTGGTAGTATCGTTGCTGTTTGGCAGTCTAACTATTGCCCCATTGATGGTGGGTGCCGTGCGCTTGGTACTCGCTGCGCCGTTATTGCTGATATGGCACCGCGTGGTGAGTGGTCGTTGGGGCTTTATTATGCCCGCCCGGCATCATCTGTTGTTAGTAGTGGGTGGTTTAGCCTTTGCCGGCTATCAAGTAGCCTACTTTGCTGCCATCCCGCAAATCGGGGTAGCCTTGGCGGTCATGTTTAATATTTGTAGTGCGCCGATTGTGACTGCCGTGATTACGGGCATCGTGTTGCGTGAACGCCTGAGTATCACCCAGTGGTTGGCATTGCTTGGTGCGGTGGGTGGGGCCGCGTTGCTGGTGTATGGCGGCAAAGCCAGTGTGGGTGGCTCGCTGATGTGGGGGATTGGGTGTGCCGTCACGGCCGGGGTCTGTTATAGCCTGATGGCGATTGTATCGCGCCAAGTCGCACCCCACCACGCCCCCGCCACACCATTGGCGTATATGTTTAGCGTGGCGGCGGTCGTGTTGACGGGGGTGCTGTGTTTGACCCAGCCCATTGATCTCGGATTGTCACCCTTGGCGTGGCTGGGGTTGAGTTATTTGGCGCTTGTGCCGACGTGTCTCAGCTATGTCTTGTATGTGCGGGGCTTGCAACAAGTGACGGCTACCACGGCCACGACTCTGACGTTGTTTGAGCCACTGACGTCGACGATTTTGGCTGTACTCATCCTCGGCGAGCAGTTGTCGCTGTCAGCGTGGGTCGGTGCCGGGGTGTTGCTCTGTTGTTTGGTGGTGTTTGCCTGGGCCCAAGTGGGGGATGCCCGCCAGCAGGCCTAATCCGATAATCACGGCGAGGATGACCAATACCACTGGCCAGGCCGAGCGACTGCTGGGTGGCGCGAGCAAATAATCCCACCAGAGGTCATAGAATTCACTCCGAATGTCGCTGGCCCAAATCCGCATCGCATTGGGCACGGCCGGCATGCGTGACGGCGGGGTTAATTTTGCCCAAAATGAATAGTCGCCGTGGTTATCGTAGACCCGCAAATGGCGCATTGCCACGCCGAGTTTTTCGTACCATTCATGTTGGGGGAGCCCCGCAATGTTGACTCCACTACTGCCAAATTCAACCGTCGTGATGCGCTTGGGTAATAGCAGATGGAGTAATCGTGGCGGACAGGCTGGGGCGTCAATCAACTGGTTGGCATCAAGGCTGATGGTGAGGTGTAGTTGGCCACTCGGGTCGAGACAGCTATGGTAATCACCTATCAAAAACGCAAATTCATTGTTGCGCGGTGTAATCGTGATGGTGGCATGTGGTCCGCCAAAACGCGGGAATTGCGCGTTTTGGTCACGATTCCCCTCGCTATAGCTCCAGCCCTGCAACGTCACACCGGCCTGCGTGTGCGCATTCCAATCGCGGCTCAGTTGCAGGCTGAGTTGGCGCCAATGTCCCACAATTGGCGATGCTGATGGGTCATAGTACCGTGTCTGTTCATTGCGACTATTGATAATATAGGCGTTGAGATTGATGCCGATGGCGGCGATTTGCACCGCCCCCGTGAGCGTGAAAAGCACGCCGAGTAGCCACCAGCGCCATGCGCGGGTCTGTTGCCCGAGCCACGTATACACCTCGCCCAGCGGAAGTACCATCATCGGTAGACAGAGCATGAGGTAACGCGGCCCCCATGCCCCATCACCATGCCAAAAAACAACATTGGTGTGCACAAATACAATTGCGGCAATCACGGCGAGGGGCGCCAACAACCAGCGCCATTGCTGCCGTTGTACCCACAGCCCGAGCGGCCATAACACAAGCAGTGGGGCATACAAAAAAATACTTTTGCCGCTACTTAAAAACTGCCCGTATATGCCTGTGCGAATCATGCCCCAATCAATCGCATAGCCACTTTGATGACTACTATACCCTGAACTCAATAAATCCCCCCGTGCCAGTAGGTTGTAGGTCAGGAACACTATAGCGCCAGCGACTGCCCCACTCCCCCATGTGATGAGCTTACGCCAATCGCGGTCAGCGAGCGCTACCACTCCTACCGCCATTCCAATCAGCAACACTGCCGGCGCCACCGCGATTTTGCTGAGGAGCGCCCCCACACAGGCAAATCCACAGAGGATGTACCAGCGTTGGCGTGCCATGGTTTGGGTGCTGGGCAACAGTGCCGGTAATAAGGCCACCAACAAAAAAAACGATGCCGTCGGCTCCGAGAAAAAACTGCCTGCATACTTCAATGCCGGTGTCGCCACCGCATAGGTCAACGCCACGGCGATTGCCACTGCCACCGATTGACGCCGTTGTAAGCTCAGCCAGCCGAGGATGACAGCGATACTCGCCACCATCACGGCATTGATCCAGGTACTCGGGAGCCGGAGCAGCCAGGCTTGCATTTCGTTTGGGCCCAGCCATGCCAAAAACGTCCCGAACGGCATCGTGAATAGCGCAAGGATGGATTGCATCGGGCCGTAGGGGGTCAAAATCGGTGAGTCGACGGTCACTGCTGGATTGAATAGGTGTTGAATGGCTTGCCACATGCGCAAGGTGGTGCCGTACATTTTTTCTTCGTCGCTCGCATAAAAATGCCCACTGCCTACCGCAATCAAAAAAGCGACTAACCCAGCCCACAAGCGTCGCGCTGGATAGGTTGTCGTTGCAAAAAACGCCTTCACGCCGCTTCCTTACACTGTTACATGCTGTTGATTATAAAGTGTTTTGAGGATAAACAAAACATATGTGATGTGAACGGCAATTCTTTTTTGACTTGCATCATCCCTACCGCATACCTCATGCCTTGGCATATAATAGCCACAGTCATTTTTTTAGTGAAAAGAGTCGTTGATGACTACGTTACGTAATCGCTTCTTGCGCTATGTCAAAATCTACACTACCAGTGATCCCCATTCCAAAAGCTACCCCAGCACCGAGCGCCAATGGGATTTGCTTAAATTACTCCAGAGCGAATTAACCAGCATTGGGGCCAGTGATGTCGAAATCACCGCCCATGGCTATGTGCTCGCCACTATCCCCGCCACTCCCGGCTACGAACATGTCCCCGTGGTGGCTTTTTTGGCGCACGTCGATACCGCCCCCGACTTTAGTGGTGACGGCGTCAAGCCCATCATCCACGCCAACTACGACGGCCGTGTGATTGTGTTGCCCGACGATCCCCGCCAGGTCATCGACCCCAGCAACCCGATGTACGCCAATATTTTGACGGCTGTGGGTAAAGATGTTATCACTGCTTCGGGTACCACGTTGCTCGGTGCCGACGACAAAGCGGGTATTGCCATCATCATGACGGCTGCCCAGCAATTGTTGAGCGATACCAGCATTCCCCATGGCAAAATCCGGATTTGTTTTAACCCAGACGAAGAAATCGGCCACGGAGTCGACCATCTCGATATCGCGCATCTCGGCGCATCAGCCGCCTATACGTTTGATGGTGGTGCGGTCGGTGAAGTAAGCTGGGAGACGTTTTCGGCAGATGGTGCCGTCGTCGAAATCACCGGCGTCTCGACCCACCCCGGTACCGCCCACGATTACGGCATGGTCAACGCCGTGCACCTCGCCGGCAAATTGTTGGGCATGTTGCCCCGTGAATTTGCCGCCCCCGAAAGCACCACCGGGCGGGTTGGGTTTATTCACCCCACCAATATCGAAGGCAACACGGCTGCTGCCACGGTGCGCTTTATCATTCGGGATCACGACAACGAAAAACTCGCCGCCAAAGGGCGGGCCTTGCAACTCAGCTGCGAAGCCTTGCAGGCCAGTTACCCCACCAGCAATATCCGTTGTACGATTAGTTCATCGTATCGCAATATGGGCTATTGGTTGCGTGATCGCCCCGAAATCATGGACAAATTGCGGGCGGCCTGTGCCGACGCCGGCGTGGTTTCGTACGACGAGCCGGTACGCGGTGGTACCGATGGCTCACGCTTGACCGAGCGTGGCCTGCCCACCCCCAACGTCTTTACGGGTGGACATAATGCTCATGGCCCGTTGGAATGGGTCGCCGTCCAAGACATGCAACGCGGTGTCGACGTGATGATTGCCCTCGCCAAACGCTGGGCTATGTAACGTACCAGGCCAGTGCTATTCACCCCCTACCGGATGATTCCGGCGGGGGGTGTTTTATTGATACGATTTATGCGTCTTTTTTTTGTCTATAGATAAAGATGATCAATAGCATACAAATGATCAGAAACACCATCATGGTGCGGTCTATCCAAAGTCGCATTTCTCCACCACTAGCTACGGTTGAAATCGCTCCCTGCTGTTGCAAATCGGGTGCAATGACTGGCAATACCGCATTTGAAATTCCTGCGAGGGCTATGGTCGTTGCCCCAAACGCTGTTTGGGTAGATATCAGCGCACCAAGTGTTTGAATTAACGTGTCCCCATGTACCTGAATAATTGCTCTAGAAGTGACAATAATCACTGGTATGTTGATTGTTCCGGGTGTATTGACTGTTCCGGGTGTATTGACTGTTCCGGGTGTATTAATTGTTCCGGGGATTGTTCCGGGTGTATTCGTAAGTAATAAAGGAGCAGTTGGTATTGTCGTTTGTACGGTTCCTGCGGTCGTTGTTGCGGCGGTGGCTCGTACACGGGCTGTTTCGTCTAAATTTGGGGTGAATGTCGCATTCGGTTGCGTTGTCGCAATAATCAGCGAGGTCGCAGTTGCTCCAGGTATGGCGAGCGCCGTGGCGGTCGGTTGCGTTGTCGCAATAATCAGCGAAGTCGCAGTCGCTCCAGGGGTGGCGAGCGCAAACGATAGCAGACAACTCGCACCGTGGTTATCGCTGTTACTACCATCTGGACAGATAGTATTGCCCCAGATAGTGGTGGTCGGTATCGCCCCCGAAAAATCTGCTCCGGTTAAATTGGTATTGATGAAGTTTGTTGCCGTTAATGTGGCCCCACTCAAATTTACTGCAGTCAGGTTCGATCCTGAGAAATTACTTGTGGTGAGGGTGGCACTTGCAAAGGTTGTATTCATCAATAATGCGTTGGTGGCGTTGACACTGGTGAGTGTCGCTCCGCTAAATATCGTGTTGACGAGGTTTGCATTGGTGAGCGTAATACTCGTGAGGGTCGCGCCAGCAAAATTAGCACCGGTCAGGACGGCATTGGTCATTATCACCCCGGTCATCGTGCTCCCCGTCAGAATTGCTCTGGTCAAAATAATTCCGGTGAGTGTTGCGCTGGTGAGGGTGATGTTACTCAGATTGGCATTGGTCAAATTGGCATAGGGACCTATCAAATAGCCATTTAGTATGAGCCAATTTGTAGGCAATCCACTTGGCGCCCCCGTAATGGTGCCTGATTGTACTCCATTGAGCGTCGCTCCGGTCAAATTCGTCCCTGCCAGATTGGCGCCAGTGAGATTGGCGCCAGTGAGATTGGCGCCAGTGAGATTGGCGCCAGTGAGGTTGGCGCCAGTGAGATTGCATCCCGACAAATCCACGCCGGGAGCACGTTGGCTACAATCACTACTCGATGCAACCGCAGTGGTGTGGACTTGTACACTGGCTGTTTCGGTTGAATTAGGGATGAATGTGGCGGTCGATGGTACCAATTGCATAATGAACGAGGTCGCAGTCGCTCCGGGGGTGGCTAGCGCAAACGATAGCAGACAACTCGCACCGTGGTTATCGCTGTTACTGCCATCTGGACAGCTAGTATTGTTCCAGATTGAGGTCGTGAGTATGCTCCCTGAAAAATCCGCTCCGGTCAGATTGGTATTGGTGAAGTTCGTCGCCGTTAACGTTGCTCTTGTGAAATCGACAGCGGTGAGTGCGGATCCTGAAAAATCACTCGTGGTGAGGGTGGTATTTGCAAAGGTCGTATTCATCAATAAGGCGTTTGTGGCGTTAACACTCGTGAACGTCGCTCCGCTAAAATTTGCCCCAGTCATGATGGCATTGGTCATTATCACCCCGGTCATCGTGCTCCCCGTCAGAATTGCGCCGGTGAGAATGATACCAGTCAGGGTGGCGCCGGTGAGGGTGATGTTACTCAGATTGGCATTGGTCAAATTCGCATACGGACCTATCAAATAACCATTTAGTATGAGCCAATTTGTGGGTAATCCACTTGGTGCCCCCGTAATGTTGCCTGATTGTACTCCATTGAGCGTTGCCCCGGTCAAATTCGTCCCTGCCAGATTGGCACCAGTGAGATTGGCGCCAGCGAGATTTACGCCAGTGAGATTGCATCCCGACAAATCCACGCCGGGAGCACGTTGGCTACAATCACTACTCGACGCAACGACAATCGGTGGTGCGAGGTGGACAAGATCACAAATGACGAACAATAAACAGATACACAGGGCAATTCGTTGCATGAGGAAGTGGCTTTCCCAAATAAAAAACTATTGCACATACATATAGCATAGTATTTGAATAAAAATATATACATATTGAGTATACATTAGATTCAATTAATCAATACTATAGTTGTTGGTGTGTAATACAAATTCGAATACGAAATTAGCTAATATTATTTTTTATTTATTATCTTGCACCAGGCATACGGCGTCGGCGAAGTTATTCATGCCCCCGTCATTCCATGCCGGTTGGTTCGGTACCTCTCCCCGTCATTCCATGCCGGTTGGCGCGGCAACTATTTCCCCGTTATTCCATGCCGGTTGGCTCGACAACCGTAGCGTGGAATCTCCTCTTGGGTAGATAGTAATTATTAAATCATTTAATGCAACAAAAACAGTTTTTAATACGTATCATCATTTATGCAGTATTGCCATGGTGTGAGATTGATGCATCATGTAGCAGAGTAGAGGAAATATGGATACGACGTGGGTATGGATTGCGTTTAATGTATTTGTACTCGGCATGTTAGCACTCGATCTCGGGGTATTTCATCGTACTGCGCATGCGGTATCGATGCGTGAAGCGGTGACATGGAGCGTGGTATGGATCGGGTTGGCGCTGGTATTTAATGCCGGGTTGTATTTTTATTGGGACACCATCATGCCGGCGAGTAGCTATACAAACAGCGAAGCAGCAATCGCGTTTTTGACCGGATATTTAATCGAAAAATCACTGAGCGTCGATAATGTCTTTATTTTTGTGTTGTTGTTTGGGAGCTTTGCGGTGCCAGCCGCCTATCAACACCGTGTCTTGTTTTGGGGTGTTTTGGGTGCGTTGATAATGCGTGGGGTGATGATTTTTGCAGGGGCAGCGCTGATTGCGCAATTCCACTGGGTAATTTGGATTTTCGGTGGCTTTTTGATTATCACTGGTTTGCGGATGCTCAAGAGTGACGATCACGCCGTTGATCCTGCCAATCATGTGGTGGTGCAGTGGTTACGCCGGATCATGCCGATGACCGATGGCTATGTGGGCCAAAAATTCACCGTTATCGAAAATGGTATTCGCAAGGCAACGCCATTATTGGCTGTACTACTGGTGGTCGAATTTACGGATTTGATTTTTGCGGTAGATTCGATTCCGGCGATTTTTGCGGTCACCCTCGATCCGTTTATTGTCTATACTTCCAATGTGTTTGCAATTTTGGGGTTGCGGGCCTTGTACTTTGTGTTGGCGGGTGCAATGGGTAAATTTGTTTACCTCAAACCGGCCTTGGCGTTTATTTTGGCTTTTGTCGGTGTCAAAATGATTTTGCCCGATGCTTCACTTGCGCTATTAGGCGAAAAAATCAAGCTGCCGGTGGAGATTTCGTTGGGAGTAGTGTTGGCAACGCTTGCAATTGCGGTGGTCGCATCGTGGTGGCGTGAACGCCAAAAGGGAACGGTTTCGCAAATCGCAAGCAACCAATAATAATGATTGCGGAAGTCGGAAGTCGGAAGGAGGAAGTCAATACTTCCTCCTTCCGACTTCCGACCTCGTTGTCCGGTTGCCATCGCAACCGGCATCGTCGCGTAGCGGGCTGGCTCATTTTTGGGTGCTTGTGTGTTGGGGGCGCGCCCGGATAATCAAGCGTTGGCTAAAGCGTGTAACGCCAGTCGGTGGCCAGCAAGTAATCAATGTGAGCATTTCGCTGGGAGTAGTGTCGATATAGCTGAGATTCGCGATTTGTTCACTGGGGCTCGCATGTTGTTCATCGACGAGGATCTGTTGTTGGACGATGTACGTGAATATCTGAGTACCGCTCGTAAGCATAATTTTATCATCTGGTTTGAGTTGATTGAGGTTACGAAACACTTTGCCATAGCCTCCCACATGACCACTCAGGACAATATTGTTTGCTTGTCCGGGATTGGCTGAAGTGTAGTGATGACCTACGGCGTATTGGGCAACTTGCCAGACCAAAATAGATTTCCCATCTGTATCGGTAATCTTATCCCAGCCGACCTCTACTACCGGACTATCCAGCTGAATCGCAGGAATTGCGATGTGGGTAATGGCGTGACTACCAATGGTGGCTGTGATTTGTGGTGTCGGGGGTGGCGTGATGATGGTACTTCCTGTTTGTGGGCTCGGTGAAGAGCGCAGGATTACTGGGGGCGTCATCTGGACGATTTTGGGCGGTGGGGTGAGGAATTCATTTACTTGGATTATTGCGGCTTGGAGTCCAAGGTAGATGGTTGCTACTACTGCGACTACGATGATTGGCGTGATAATAATCCGTGTGATTTGTTGTATACGTCGTCGTTGAGAGAGTTGCGCCTCATGCCCGAGCCGACTGCGACGGTGACTACGGATGAACTGTAGCTGTTGTTTGATTTGGTGCGATTTTTTTCGTGAATGCTGTTTTTTTTCAGTCATGGGTGTGTCATTATTGACTACTTTAATGCACGTCTGTTTTGCAAATAAAGTCCAATGCTGAGGAGTACACAAATCCCAATCAAGACCATAATCGGAGTGTTATACCAAATATCACTACTGTCGGCACTCCCGGTATTGGGGAGCCGGGCTGGTTTGAGCGTCGTTGGTTGTATCGTTGCCAAAACTTTGATGACCGCAGTTGCTGCGCTTGGTACTGCCGTTCCTGTGGCTTCATTGGCTATTGCGGTTTGCGTTGATTTCACGCTTTGTAAATCAATAACCGCGTTCGTTAATGGGGTATAGGTCGTCGCAATAGGAGTATTGATGACCGTCGTGGTATCGCCAAACAGTCGTGGCTGTTGGATATATATTCCCACCATTAAAATAATACAAATGCTCAACAGCAGTAACACTAATATCGTACGCATACACAACCTCTCCACATGTAATCATAGTATATGCGTTATCGTCGGAATAAATAGGTTTTTTTATTACAAATTGAAAACTTTTAAGATTGAAGTGAATTTGCGCTATATCGATGTTGTTTTTTGCGGAAACGTGGATATTTGAATGCCTGTCGATACGATTTTGCGATGCACCTTCGGTATGTCAGATTTATCAAAACTGTCTATTTACATTTATACGTTATAGTGTATAATCAAAACTAGGCAAAAGAAAAATAGGAGAGACCTCATGTTAGAAGCCCAAATACAAACCAAAAATGGCGTTGTCATTCCGTTATTAGGAGTTGACGCAGTCGGATCGCTGGTGGGGTTGTTTTTGCGGATGACGATTCAGCAACGGTACCAGAACAATACGCTTGACCCATTGGAAGTGATATACACATTCCCGTTGCCATCGGCTGCGGTACTGCTCAAGGCCGAGATTCATGTGCGGGGGAATGTTTATCAATCACAAGTATTTGCCAAACCCAAAGCCAGCCAAAAATATACCGAGGCGGTAGATGCCGGCGACACGGCGATTTTGGTGACGCAGGTTGCGGACCTCTACACCATCCAAATCGGTAATGTGCCTGCGGGTGAAGAAGTGGCGATTCATATCACCTATGGTGAAATGCTAGTTCCCAACGACGGGACGGTACGGGTGAGTTTGCCCACTACGATTGCCCCCCGCTATGGTACGCCACCCAAATCAATGCGCCCCGAACAAGTCCCGTTTAGTGATTTGTTTGTGCGTTATCCGTTCACCTATCAATTGACGGTATGGGGGCGGGCTGCCAGTACATTCGAAGTGCCGAGTCATATCGCTCGGATTGCCAGTGATGACACCGTCACGACCATTGCGATTGATGGCGTGAGCATGGATCGTGATGTGGTGGTGTTGGCGCACGGCTATACCGATTATCGTGGCAGCTTGACCGCTAGTCATGCCCGCCAACAGTGGTTGGCCAACTACGTGACGATTCCCAAAATTGACGCCGCACCGGTTATTGCCCCGATGCATGTCAAATTGTTGATTGATTGCTCGGGGTCGATGGGTGGTACCTCTATTACCCAAGCCCGCCAAGCGGTGGTACGGTTGTTGCAGTTGCTCAAGGACGGCGACTCGATTGCGGTCACACGTTTTGGGAGTGAGGTCCAAGATGTCACTGCCGGTTTGATGACGGTGGGCAATGCGGTGCGCAAACAGATGAATGCGTGGCTCAAAACCGTTGATGCAGACCTTGGTGGCACCGAAACAGTAGCAGCCGTTGAGCATGTCCTTGATATGCCTACCAATGGGACTGACTGTGATGTGATTTTGATTACTGACGGTGAAACCTATGGGGTTGATAGTGTGGCAAAGCGTGCGGTGAAATCTGGTCATCGGATTTATCCAATGGTGATTGGCTTTGCCCCGGCCGATGGTCAGCTCCAAAAACTCGCCCAAATGACGGGTGGTTTTTGTGAGGTGGTGACCCCCAACGAGCGCATCGACGATGCTATGGCGCGGATTGTGCGTCGGATTCAGGCAACACCGGTGCTTGATGTGGCTATCGAGTATGGTGAGGGCGTGGTGGCGTGGCAACAAGGCCGGCGCCTACAATACGTCGGTGACACGGCATTGTTGACGGCGGTGCTTGATCGTGCAGTCACCCCGCAGTTGCGGGTCGGTACGGTGCAGATTCCTATTACCACCACGACGGTGCCTGATCCGTTGACAAATGATTTTGTGCGCACGATGGCTGCCTTGCACCTCGCTGATTTGGTCGGTGATGCCCAACAAGCGTGGGCCGAGCAGCATCAACTGCTGTCGGAGCAGACGGCGGTAGTGGCAGTGGCGACCCACGCTAGCGATGCCAAAGTAATTGGCACGGCGGTCAAGTCGGTCGTGGCCCAAGAACTGGCCTATGACTGGCACGGCAGTGCGGGGGTGCTCCAAGAACAAGTGATGTACGCGCCACAGATGATGCGCGCCAGCCTTTCGGGACCGATGAGTACCCGCAAGAGTAGTCCGCGTAGGAGTTATGCGCCGCCTGCTGAACTGATTTTGGGATCACCATCACCCCGCCAGCGTCGGGCAAATCAGGTACCGTCGGGCCCCTTGGCACATATTCGATCATTATTTTCTCGTAATGTCGATAGTGACTTCGAAGCCGAAACGCCGGTGACTGACATGAGCCGTTACGTGCCCGCGGTGACTAAGGCTTTGGTAACGGTCAAGCGTGACATTACGGCGCTCACCTTGGCGCATTTGTTGGCGGCGGGCTTGCCTGCGGATATCATCGAGGCCTGTCACGCGATTGCTGGCTATAGCGAGGCTCAAATCGTACAGGCGTTGGTGGCAGTGATCCTTGGTGATGTCGAGGCGCAACGCTATCAGGGTGCCGCAAAGGACATCCCAGCGGCCTTACGAGGTGGCATCACGATTGTGTTGCAGACTGCAGATTAATCTGGGGCGATGCCAAAGTGGCGCAGGGTGTCGTCCCACGCCAAAATCCCACTGACGGCATCGATTCCTTCCACACAACAAGCCGCCACAGCGCATGCTCCCTGTGCACAAATGTGCACGGGGAGTTTTTTGGTGATGCCATGAGTCAATCTGGGGCAGGCAGTGTGAAAATTATCCTCGAGACGGCATCGCTTGCTTGTTTGGGGCAGGCAGGGAGTGTTTTTAGAATGCGATGAGTGCCGATGCAATAATCGTGGTCACGAGACCCCACCGTTGGAGCGGACTAAGTTTTTCCCCATTGAGAAAAAACGCCAATATGACGGTCACGGCCGGATAAAGCGATGCCAGCATGCTGGCGATGTCTAGGCGGCCGAGTTGTGTCGAAATCATGTAGGCGGCATTGGCGATGAGGTCGAAGGTGCCTGCCATGATGGCGAGGGCGACGCCAGTGCCTGAGGGTTTACTGCCGGGACGAAAGAGCAGCCAGGGTATGGTGATAATCAGCGACCCTGCGCGGGCAATGGCGAGTGGCGTGTATATGCCGGCACTACCGATGAATTTGAGCAAAACTAAAAAAATGCCGATGGCGATGCCTGCACTTAATCCTTGCCATAACCCGTGGTAGCCCGAGGCACGTCCGGCTATTGAGTTGAGCACAATTGCGATAATCCCGAGAAGCATGCCACATAATGTCAACGTACTCGGTAAGCCACTAATATACATGCCGTAAAGTATGGGGATAATTGCTGATATCACGGCTGATACGGGCGCGGTAATCGCGGTATATCCCTGCGAGATGCCGTGGTAGAGAGCGGCCAAACCAAAAGCACCGGCGATGCCAGCACAGACAGCGATACCGACGAGGTTGAATGGCATGGTGGCTTCGTGGTTAAGCCACGCTAATAGCCCAAACATACATGCGCCAACGACCTCGCCAATGACAAGCACTTGGACGAGGGGAATTTTGGCACTGGCCTTGCCACCGATGAAGTCTCCAACCCCATAACACAGTGCCGCACTCACGGCGGCAAGGATAAATAGCGATAGCATGGATAGCCGCTTTCAGGTGAAAACAGTATGAAATTATATGACGAAGCTAGGTCATTATATCGTATAGGGTTAGGTTATGGGCACTATGCAATGATGCCGCACTGTAATCACTGTCTGATATGCGCATTTAGGTACGAGCTATGCCCGCAATCGCGGTTGTGTGTGGATGTTGTTATTGAAAAAAACGTGGGGGTGCGGGGTGAATTGGTATGGATATCGATTTATTGTAGCACCGGTATCGGTAAAAATGAGCTACCTCGGTTGTTGAGATACGGTATGATACCGAGTATTACGTTTTGCCAAAGGATGATTGTGACGACACAACAACACGCAAATGCTGGCATGGCATGGGGATTTGTGGGAGTTTTGATTTTTAGTGTGTCGTTGCCAATGACGCGGGTAGCGGTGGCAAGTTTTGATCCGATATTTGTGGGCTCGGCGCGAGCCTTGCTAGCGGGCGTATTATCAGTGATTGCCCTGTTGATTACGCGGTCGCCATGGCCGACGCGGGATCAATTCCGGCGTTTAGCGATTACTGCGAGCGGTGTCACCATCGGCTTCCCGATTTTTTCTTCAATTGCCATGAAATATGTGCCAGCGGGGCATGGTGCGGTCGTCAATGGCTTGTTGCCGCTCGCCACCGTGGCTTTGGGTGCGGTGGTGTTGCATTATCGCTTGCGTTGGCAGTTTTGGGTTGCAGCAGTGGCCGGCAGTAGTATCGCAGTAGGCGTGGTGTTGTGGCGTAGTGGTGCAGGAGTAACCATCGGTGATTCGGCCATGATTGCCGCCGTATTGATTGCCGCTGTTGGATATGTATTTGGCGGCAAATTGGCCGGGGAATTGGGTGGCTGGCGCACGATTTGTTGGGCCAATGTCATCGCGGCTCCGGTGTTGATTTGGCCGACAATTGCGCTCGCGCCGACAGTCGCCGTGCCGATGGCAGCTTGGTTGGCCTTGAGCTATTTGGGCGTCTTTAGCATGTTTTTTGGGTTTTTTGCGTGGTATCACGGCTTAGCGTTGGGCGGCATCCCCCGCGTCAGTCAGATCCAACTGTTGCAATCGTTTCTGACGATGATGTGGGCTTGGCCGATTGATGGCGAAGTGCCATCGCCGGTGTTGTTGCTGGCGTCGGTGGCGGTGATGGTGTGTATCTGGTTGGCGCGCCGCAACGCCACGCCACAATAAATTGATCGCAGGTGCGAGGACATACCTCGCACCTGCGATCAATGAGCCGTAGCAGGCTACGGCTCTACTTCACACTTCCGCCTTCATACTTCCTACTTCAATGTGGGAATCATGTCGCCGTGGGCGGCAATCAAATCGTCGCACAAATTCCAAATCTGGTCGAGCGAGAGCTCGGCGGCGGTATGGGGATCAAAGGCGGCGGCGTGGTAGACGTGTTCGCGCTTGCCGGTCAAGGCGGCTTCGACCGTCAATGATTGCACGTTGATGTTGGTTTGCATCATGGCAGCCAAGTGGGGTGGCAAGGCACCGATCTTGGTGGGTTGCAAGCCGCTTTTGTCGACCAGTACGGGTACTTCGACACAGCAACCGGCGGGCAAGTTGTCGATGAGGCCCTTGTTGGGGACGTTGCCATAGACTACGCGGGGCTGGCCCGTCTCCATGCTGTGGATGATGAGTGAGCCGTATTCGTGGCTCCGGCGCACTTCGATGGGGGCGTTGGAGGTGAGCAAATCGCTCCGGAGCTGATGCCAGCCGGCGATTTGGTTTTCGCAACGGCGAATGTATTCATCGAGGGGGATGTTGAAGTCTTCGATGAGTTCGGGGCGGTCGCGCTTGATGAACCATGGGGTGTATTCGGCGAAATGCTCGCTTGATTCGGTGACAAAGTAGCCGAAGCGGTTGAAGATTTCGTAGCGCACGCGGTTCCAATCAGGGACGCGCTTTTCGTTGTAGACTTTTTGGATGGCGGGGTAGAGGCTCTGACCATCTTTTTCGAATTTGAGATAAAAGGCCATGTGGTTGATGCCGGCGCTGACATAGTTGATGTCGTCGATAGGCACACCGATATCATCGGCCAATTGTTCGGCAGTGCCTTGGACCGAGTGGCACAAGCCGACGGTGGTGATGGGGGTGGCACGTGACATGGCCCAGCAGTTCATCGCCATCGGGTTGACGTAATTGAGGAAGGTAATATCGCCGGCGACTTGTTCCATGTCGCGGCACATATCGAGCATCACGGGGATGGTACGCAAGCCACGCATGATGCCACCGATGCCGAGGGTATCGGCGATGGTTTGGCGCAAGCCGTAGCGCTTGGGGATGTCGAAGTCGATGACGGTGGAGGGTTTGTAGCCACCGACTTGGAACATGGCGATGGCATAATCGGCGCCGTCGAGGGCTTTTTTGCGATCGGTGGTGGCGACGATGGTTGGTTTGGCGCCCAAGGCTTCGGCCACTTTGTGGGCGACCACTTCCGATGTCTTGAGGCGTTCGGTGTCGATGTCAAACAAACGAATGGTGGCATTGGAGAGCTCGGGGAACGACAAAATGTCGCCCAGCAAGTTTTTTGCAAAAACGGTGCTTCCTGCGCCGATAAAGGTAATGATAGCCATGAATCGTCGATTCCTTTCTGAGCAAATGATACTAAAAAAAGAGACCATCGTGTCGGTACCACGCGAAAAAGGTAATCGCGCTTCCCTTCATATCATAATACAGTGAGGAGAGATTGGCATCACTGTGGGAATTACGCTGTCAAAATCGAGTGATTCACAAATGGTGTGAGATAAATGAAAAACGCTTGGTGGATGGGTTGCCCCAGCCACCAAGCGTCGGTGTAACCCGAAGTTACTTGAAGAGGGCGTTGACTTGGTCGTTGCCTTCTTTGAGACCAGCGGCGGCAGTCTTTTCGCCGAGCATGATGCTATCCATCAAGGCATCCATGATCGGTCCGATTTCTGACGCATGGTCAGTCACTGGGAACAAGAAGGTGCCATTGGCTTCGGTGGCCTGAGCCGTGAAGGCTGAGACATCGAGACCCTTGGCCTTGTAGGCTGCCAATGCGGCATCTACACCTGATTGAATGGCTGGGAAGACGACGCCATAGCTACCAACGATGTTTTCACAGGCTGGTGATGAAGCGAACTTCAACCATTGCCAGGCTTGTTCTTGGTGTTTGCTACCAACCCAGATTGAGTCGGCGAGACCGTTGAACATCGACTTGCGACCTTCTGGGCCCTTGGGCAAACGAGCGAAGCCGACTTTGAACTTGGTGTCCTTGGTGTAGGAACCGATCATCCATGAACCATCGGTGGTCAAGGCACCCTTACCGCCGGTGAAGAGGGCGTTGGCGCCGAGGCTCTTGATGTCGGCCAATGCGGGGGCTACGCCATCGACGAGGTTGAGGTTGGCATACCATTGAATGGTTTCGGCCAACTTGGGGTCGTCGTAGTAGTACTTGGTGGCATAGAGACCGTCATTGAACTTGAAGCCGTTCGAAACGGCCCAGTGGCTCCATTGGGTCTGACCATACGCACCGCCGCCGCCGCCAGGAATGAAGCCGTATTGGACGACTTTGGTCTTGTCGAAGGCTTTGTCAAGGGCATTCTTGCCGTTGGCGTCGAGGGTCAACTTCTTGATGATTTGACCGAACGAACCGCCGTCCTTGGCATTCCAATCAGCGTTGTTGAGTTCGTCAACGGTTACGCCGGCTTTGTCGAGCATGTCTTGGTTGTACACAACGGCAATGGTGTCCCAGTCCTTGGGCAAACCATATACTTTACCGTCGCGGCCCCAGAGGTCGCCCAAACCTGCCAAGTATTGCTTGGTGTCGACGCCATCACGGTCGATGAAAGGCTTGAGGTCGACGAGTTGCTCTTTTGAAGCGAACTCGGGGTACTTGGCCAAGTGATTGGTGAAGACGTCAGGAGCGGTGTCGCTGACCATACCGGTCTGCACGCCGTTCCAGTAGTCGCCCCAACCGGCTTGCTCCACCTTGACGGTGATGCTGGGGTTGGCCTTGGTGAACGCAGCGGCACAGGCTTCGTAGGCGGGCTGTTGATTGCCGTCCCACAAGCCGTAGCGGATGGTGACTGCGTCGGTTGATGCAGCTGCGGTGGCAGCTGGGGCCTCGGTAGCCATAGGGGCTTCGGTGGCGGCGGCGGCATCTGGTGCCTTGGTTGGCTCGGCGGCTGGGGCTGCGGCACCACCACATGCTACCAAAAGCATGCTTGCGGCGATTGACAGGGCCAGGGCCAGCGCGTTGATACGTGAACGCATGGATCCTCCTAAAACGAAAAACAACCTGTATGCAACTCGGTGCAAATGCACCGTTGATGCCAAATGCGTTAGCGGAAGCCGGTAAACTGAATCGCGTTGACCGCTCGGCGCCCAAAGACCAAGAAAATAACCAACGTGGGTACAAGGCTAAGGGCGGTCCCCGCCATCAAACCACCCCAGTCCGGTGCGCCTTGCGGTGTCTGTGACTGGAAGATTGCCAACGCTACGGTGAGTACCCGCACGGCTTCTTTTTTGCCAACCAGGAATGGCCAGAGATAGTCGTTCCAGGTGGCGATGAATTGCAAAATCGCCAATGTACTCAACGCCGGTACACTCAGTGGCAACGCCACCCGCCAAAAAATGGTCGGGATGTTGGCGCCATCGAGGGTTGCGGCTTCTTCGAGTTCGTGATTGATGCCAAGGAAGAATTGGCGCAAAAAGAAAACCGTGAATGGCGTCATCAAAAACCCTGGTGCCATAATCCCTTGGAAGGTGTCGAGCCACTTGAGGTCACGAATCAAAATGAAGTTGGGAATCAATGTCACAACCCCAGGAATCATCATGGCCGTCAGATACAAGAAAAAGAGCTGATCGCGCCCGGTAAAGCGTAATCGTGCGAAGGCATAGGCCGACATCGCACTAAAAAACGTCTGTCCAGCTACCAAAAACGTCGATACGATGACGGAATTGCGCAAATACAACCAGAAATTGATACCGGTAGCGGTGCCACCCATGGCCACGGATTGCTCGGCCGTAAACATCCCGAGTACCCGCTTGAAGTTATCGAGGGTAAAGCCGACTGGCCAGAGGACGGCGGTTTGCACGTAGATTTCTTTGTGGTCTGATAGGGCAGTACGTAATACCCAGTAAACAGGAAACAACGTCACCAACATGACGAGGGCAAATGCCCCCCAGGCCAAAATAGTCGCGAATTGTATCGTGGGGGCTGTGCGTGTCTGCGCGCGGCTCATAATCGTACTCCTCAGTATGCCTACTAATCTAAATCCGACGAATTGGCGTTGAAGTAGCGCATCTGGATGAAGGTAATCGTAATCAAAATAACAAATAGTGCCACTGAAATCGTCGTGGCATAGCCCATCTTGAAGCGCACAAAGGCGTATTCATAGATGTACCAATAAACCACCCGCGTCGCATCGACTGGGCCACCCTTGGTGGTAATTGCGATCGTGTCAAAAATCTGAAACGAACCGATAATCGTGGTCACCAACACAAACACCAATACAGGACGGAGCAACGGAATCGTGATTCCAAAAAACATTTGTTGCTCGTTGGCTCCATCAATTGCGGCAGCTTCGTAGACTTCTTTGGGGATGGTCTGCAACCCCGCATAAATCAAAATTGCCGTGTAACCAGCATGCCGCCAAATATTGATGGCCGCAATCGTCGGCATTGCCTGATCAATTGACCCCAAAAACGGCTGGCGCTGGAAGCCTAACCCCATGATGATTTGATTGAGGAATCCCATGGTAGGGTCGAGCAACCACAACCAAATCAAGGCGACGACGATGTTCGGCAACAACCACGGCAACACCAAAATCCCGCGAATAATTGTCGACTTTGAGAATTTGTCCATCATGACGGCTATCCCCAATGCCAATGTCGTTTGAATGGGAATATTCATGAGGACGTAGTACCCAGTTACTTTTAGGGCATGCCGAAAATCTGCATCGCCGAACAGGCGCACATAATTGGCGACCCCGACGAATTTGGCCGGACGTAACAAATCCCAATTCGTGAAACTCATCAACAACCCGCGCACCGACGGCACCGCAAAAAAGATCAAAAACCCAATCAAACTTGGTGCCACAAACGCCCATGCGTACAAGGCTTCACGCCGTGCTGCCAATCGTGGTTGGCGGTGTGTAGTCATCGTGACGCTCCCTCGCTGTCAAAACAGTGACCATCTATGGTCATAAAATCTATTATATCTGTACAATTAGCTGGCGTAATACATCTGGTGAAATAGGTTTCACCAAGTAGCGAAATATTCCCGTGTCTTGGGCTGTGCGTTGTGCATTCAGCACACTACACACGATAATCGGTATCTGACGTATGCGTAATTGTTGTTGCAACACATCAAACAATTGCGCACCTAATCCATCAGGACGATGTGGCTCAATAATCACTACCCGTAAATCCAAATGACGACAATACGTTTCACATTGTTCAACAGTTTGTGCCGTCAATACCACATATTCGTGCTGAAGCGTCCGGGTATATAGTGACTGTATCAGTGGGTCGTGCTCGATAATAAGCACTGTGCGCGTATGCGCTACCATCGCATCTACTCCCACCTTACCAACCTATATGCTTGTATTTACGTACAATACGGGGTTATCTCGTGATTGGCTTGGATAAAACGACAAAATACTAGGAATAAAAGCGAAATGTTGGAGGCAGGCCTCCAACCGATGGTGGGGTCGAATCATTTCGGCGAATTTATTCGCCGCTATTCGCCTTGGATGGGGGTCGGTGTCGGTGTCGGAGGGGCGAATCATGCTGGCGAATTCATTCGCCGCTATTCGCCA
>CALFIC010000207.1 GCA_937876225.1 uncultured Chloroflexota bacterium
CAACGGCAGGCGCTGGCATGAGCACCCAGCGCGTCTATTTGTCCGACGACCAATGCGTCACCACCACCGCCACCGTGCAGGCGGTGATGGCTGGCGCATTTACCGTTGACCAGAGTCCTTTTTTTGTGGGGGGCGGTGGTCAACCATGCGATACGGGCACTGTCGATGGCGTCGCAATTAGCGGTGTAACAGTCGATGGCGATGATTGGGTCTGGCACCAGAGTGCGGCCTCAGTCGCGGTAGGCCAACAAGTCGAATTGCAGGTCGATGCCCCCCGCCGGGCGATTTTGTCGCGCTATCATACTGCTTTGCACGTGCTCAATACCTTGGCGATGACGCATTACCAGGCCTGGATTACCGGCGCACAGATGACGACTGATTATGCGCGCATCGACTTTGCCATGCCGTGGCTCGACCCGGTGGTGCTGGTCGACCTCGAGCAGCGCATGAACGAAACCCTGGCGGCCAATCACGCTGTGCGGGCCTATACCATGCCCCCCGAGGAATTTGCGCAGCGCCCTGATTTGATTCGTACCTTGAACGTCAAGCCTCCGGTCTATCAAGGCGTAGTGCGGATTGTCGAAATCGTCGGCTTTGATGGCCAAGCCTGTGGCGGCACGCATGTGCGCCATACGCGTGAGGTCGGCGCCTGTACGATTTTTAAAAGTGAAAACAAAGGCAAACAAAATAAACGCTTGTATGTGCGCTTTGCCGAGTAGTAGTAGGGGCAAATAAAAGGCGAATTTATTCGCCTCAATTCGCCCGTACGGAGCGAATGGGCGGATGGCGTAGGGGCAAATAAAAGGCAAATAAATTTGCCACAATTTGCCCATCTCAGATAGAAAGAACCACACAATGGAATACATCAAATTAGGCAACACTGGCATGGATGTGTCACGGATTTGTTTGGGGTGCATGGGGTTTGGCGATGCCAATGGCTGGATCCACAAATGGGCGCTTGACGAAGCCAGCAGTCGCCCCATCATCAAAAAAGCCTTGGATTTGGGGATTAACTTCTTTGACACGGCCAACATTTATTCGCTGGGCAAAAGCGAAGAATTTGTTGGGCGGGCCTTGAAGGACTACGCTAAGCGCGACGAAATCGTAGTCGCCACCAAGGTCCACGGCAAAATGCACCAAGGTCCCAATGGGGGTGGGTTGTCGCGCAAGGCGATTTTGAGCGAAATCGACAAAAGTCTGACCCGGCTGGGGATGGACTACGTCGACCTCTATATCATTCATCGCTGGGACTACCACACCCCCATCGAAGAGACGATGGAAGCCTTGAATGATGTGGTGCGGGCGGGCAAAACGCGCTATATTGGCGCGAGTGCGATGTTTGCCTGGCAATTCCAGAAAGCGTTGTTTACGTCGGAAAAACATGGTTGGGCGCGCTTTGTGTCGATGCAAAACCACCTCAACTTGATTTACCGCGAAGAAGAGCGCGAAATGATGCCGTTGTGCCGCGACGCCAAAATCGCCGCCACACCTTATAGCCCGTTGGCGTCTGGGCGCTTGACGCGCGATTGGTCGGTAGATAGCTCGTTCCGCGCCCAGACCGACCAGACTGCCAAAGGCAAATACGATTCCACGGCTGATGCCGATAAGTTGATTATCGAGCGGGTGGCCGAACTCGCTACGAAATATGACGCAACCCGCACGCATATTGCCTTGGCGTGGTTGTTGCAAAAGCAACAGGTAGCCGCCCCGATTATCGGCGCCACCAAAATCGCGCATCTCGATGAGGCAGTGGGGGCGTTGCAGGTGAAATTGACGAGTGCCGACGTGGCCTATCTCGAAGAGCCTTATGTGCCGCACCGTGTGGTAGGCGCCATCTAGATCGACGGCGATGTACGTCGGCGTGGAGGTGATGCGATTCACCGCTGCGCCGGATATTTTTTATAAAAAACGTGATTGATAAGCGGGCAAGGGCAGTAGGGGCGAATAAAAGGCGAATAAATTCGCCTCAATTCGCCCGTACGGGGCGCATGGGAGGATCACCTTCGCGCCGGATATTTTTTATAAAAAACGTGATTGATAGGCAGGCAAGGGCAGCATGCAGCTGTCGGATTGACCAAACCAGCGGTAGCGATGGCGGGCCACAAAAAAATAAACGGCGTCGCGGATGGGGCGGGGGATAAAGCGCAATGGGGCGAGGAGTGGCCACGGCCAGCTGAGCAGCGTACAGATGCGCAGGGCGGCGTCGCTGGCGGTGTAGGCGTGGTCGTCGTGGATAAAGATGATGGTCGACAGGGTGTGGGTGTCGATGCCGTATTGGCTGGCCAAGGCGTGACCGGCGTCGGATTGCAGGGCAGCGAAGTGGATGTTGGCGTGGGGATCGCGAGGGATAATCCAGCGCACCACGCCGCTACAGAGATTACAGACGCCATCGAACAATATGATGCTGGGCATAGTAGCCTCCGTTGGTACTAGGGACAAAAACCCCCTCCACGCCAGGCGTGAAGGGGGCGCGGTGGCGGGGTTATTCGACCACGTCGTCGTATTCGGCCATCAGGTCATGCCATTCGCCGATGAGTTCGTCACGGCGGGCGGCGTAGTAGATGTGATCGACGCCTTCTTCATCGCGGAAGATGAGATCGACTTGGCGGCGCATCGGGCGCATATAGCCGATATTACCCCACCAGCGGATATTTTCTTCGTTGATAGCTTGGTCGGCGAGGTGCATGCGGGCAGCATATTGGCGGATGCTGCCTTCTTCGATGTCGTTCATGCGCCAGGGGTGCGGGCTGACTTCGTCGTTGCGTAAATTGCGGAATATAAAGCGGCGTTCGCTTTGATCGTCTTGGACAGTTTCGACCACTTCGATGCCCGTGCGGGGTTTTTTGACTTGAATCAAATCGAGCCAGGCTTGGTTGAGTTGGTCGCGAGTAACGCCGTGGTATTCTTGGATTTCGAAGGCTTCGTTGCCTTCGGCATCGTCGGTGGTTTTGTTTTTGAGGAGCAAGTCAAAGCGGGGCTTGTCTAATTCGTCACGCCAAATACGGGTGATGGCGCCGCGGCCGCGCCAGCGCGGTTTGCGATCGCCTTGGAACGGGGGGAACTGCATCGCCGGCATACTCGATGCATAGGCAGCCGTTTGCGTCGCGGTGGCCGGTGTGGCTGTTGTTGCGGCCGTTGCGGGGTTTTCGTCGTCAAAGGTGACGGTATCGACGGGTAATTGGGGGGCATAGGTATTGATGAGTTGTTGCCATTGGATGCCGAGACCCCAATCAGAGACGCCGTAGAATATATGGTCAATCACGCCGCTACTATCGCGGTGGACCAAATCGTATTTAGGGCGACCACCTTGGACGTAGGTGCGCCACAAGCCGATTTGATTGGTCCATTTGATGGTATCGAGGCTTTCGCTACCATCACGGAGTTTTTCGTGTTGCTCGATGGCATAGCTCCACAAGCCTTGGGCGCGGTCCCGGGTGACGCCGGCGGTAGTGCGTAAATCACGTACTTCGTAGTGCCAAACGCCTGCACGGCGTTGGGCCGATACGACTGAAACGCCACTGCGGGGCAAATCGAGGTCGCTACCATCGCCACCAGGGTTTTGGCAGAGCTGGCGAATTTCGAGAGGGGTGGCGGCTTGGGTCTGGCCATCACGGCGTACCATGATGCGTCCATCGCGGAGCACATAGGGTGGTTGCTCGCTGTGGTTAGGCCGCACTTCGACACGCAACAACTCATCGGCATCGATTTGGATTGATTCGCTGTGTATTTGCGGTGTGGGGGTCAAGAGTTCGGTGGCTTTATTGACGGCAACCAAGGCTTTCTCGCGTTGTTTGAGCCCAACAATTTGTCCTTGCTCGCTCCCGAGGAGCATCACGCCACCGCCGGCATTGGCCAAGGCGGCGATGTGGGGTGCGAGATCGGCACTTTTGGCTTCGGGGAGTTGTACGATGTGATTGTCGTTGCTGGCCTGGAGCAATTGGTCGACGGCCCAGCGCCGAATCGGGGTGTTGATGAAACTAATTGCGGTGTGTTGGTGGGCGAGGACGACGTCACGCAAGGCAGCGAATGTGGGCGCAGTCAAGGTGATTTCACTGAAGGCTGCCCCAATTGCATCGAGGGTGGTGGCTCCTGAGCCACCGAGCACACACACATCGCCGATGGCGGGATTGGTGTGATCGATTGCGTGGAGCTGGCCGGCAGCAATCAATGATTGTACGACACTGACTTGACTGTCGTCACTCGGATGGGCAATGGCGATACCGCCAGCGGCATGTACCAAGGCACACACGGCGCTGGCTGGCATTTGGCTTTGTCCGCTCGGTGATTCGCCACCGAGGTGTTGCAAGATGGTGATGATGCTGGTGGTGGCGGTATCGGCTGCAAAAATAGCACTAAAGAGTACTGATTCGCTACTGATTATGGAAAATCCCGGCAGGATCATGGTGCGAGCCCGGAGCTCGCGATGGAGCGCTAAGCGCACTTGATCTTGGGCATTGAGAATGCCGGCTTTTTCGAGTAATACTAACTTCTCGAGGTCGCGTTGGAGGGATTCGAATCCTTTTAGCGTGCCTAAATCAGTCATGGCAATCATGTCCAATGCGGCGTTGGCTGCAGCCTGGAGCAATTCGAGGTGCTCACTGTCATCACGTTGTTGATAGCGCACATAGGGATCGATGCGCAACACAATACTGCCGTGGCTGCTGGTGCTAGGGGACAAATTCATCGACGTACTCCAATATTTCAGTTTTTGCCTTTTGCAAATAGAACGCTTTGCATCACTACATCAAAATAAACGGTACCTAATCGCACCGGATTCGGTAAAAAAATTGATTGCACACGCAAATAATGTAAGTGTACAGCCATATACATCACTACTATACGAGAAATGGTAATTCTTTGCAAATTAGAATAGTTTTGTTTTCGTAAGAAAACTATCGTGTATCATGACATATCGTATTGTCGCTATCGTATTGGCACAAATGCGCTAAAACCGTCATAATAGTAGCCACATGATGTTCACTTGTCGTGTATATATGCGAGGTCACGATGACACTTCCGAGCCCAGAAACAATTGACGGATTGACGTATCTGCCGGATCCTACCTATCCATATCCGTTTGATGTTGTGGTACCACCACATTTTTGGATGACCGAACAAACCGGGCGTCTCGCAATTGCAATGGAATCTTATTTTCAAGGTGAAACCATGACTGCGAGTAATCGTGTGGTGATTTTGAGTTATCTCCGCCAATTTGTGGGGCGAGCTTTGTTGTTGCCTGGGATAAAACGCGATCCTTTATTGCAATCACTCGAACGCTTGCGTTCGCGCCATGACTTTGAGCAATTCGCCGATGAATTAGCCGCCGTCGGCATAGAACCCTTTTAAGAAGTAGGAAGCGTGAAGTAGGAAGTGTGAAGTAGCGACGCAGGAAGGGGTGGATCATGCCGGCGAATTCATTCGCCGCTATTCTCCCTCCGGAAGTGAAGTAGCGACGCAGGAAGGGGCGAATCATGGCGGCGAATTCATTCGCCGCTATGCGCCCTCCGGAAGTGAAGTAGCGACGTAGCCAGCTGCGTCTTCTTTTCACCATATTTTATCCTACCTGCAAATTCGATTTGACATTGACTATAGTTGTAGCGTACTATTAGCATGTTGGAACGACGGGGCGTAGCGCAGCCTGGTAGCGCACATGAATGGGGTTCATGAGGCCGGAGGTTCAAATCCTCTCGCCCCGACCAACAAACGCTCATTATGAGCACCCAAAACGTCGACCCTTACGGTCGACGTTTTTCGTACGTTGTATTGATGCGAGGTATTATGGTACGACGATTGGTAGTAATAATCGCTTGTGTAAGCATGTGGTTTGGTAGTGCGCCAAGTCCCGCACAAGCCAAACCCGAAGATCCACGATGCTTTAGCGAAACAGGCTATTGCATCACCGGACGAATTCGTAGTTATTGGGAAGCCCAAGGCGGGTTGCGGGTATTTGGGTTGCCCATCGGCCCCCAAGTCGATGTGCCTATCGAAGGCAAAACCTTGACGGTGCAACGCTTTGAGCGCAACCGCCTCGAACTTCATCCCGAAAACAAAGCTCCCTATGATGTGTTGTTGGGGCGGCTCGGTGCTGATCGCTTGAAGCAACAAGTACGCGACTGGTTTACCTTCCCCAAAACCGACAGTGGCAAAAATTGCCGTACCTTTGCTGAAACAGGTCACACGGTATGTGGGCGCTTCCTCACGACGTGGCGGCGCTATGGGCTGAACCTCGATAGCAAAGATGCCGTGTCTGAAAACGAAAGCCTGGCACTGTTTGGGTTACCGGTCTCTGACATCCTCACCGAGCGGCTAAGTGATGGTAAAGAATACCAAGTGCAATGGTTCGAACGGGCACGGTTTGAGTTACATCCCGAAAACAGTGACCCGTACGACGTCTTGTTTGGCTTATTGGGCAATGAAATGCGTGATTTTGTGCCACCACAAGCTCCTGCCGATTTGCCAATCCTTGGCTTACCGAGTGGGACGGTCGAAGAAGCGGTGCGGGTGCTCGCTCCACGTGCCGTCAATAATGGCTATAGCTACGATGATGTACGAGCCATCGTGCAGGCCTATGAAACGGTCGGCTCGAGTGTGGGTGTCGATTGGTTCCTCGCTCTTGCCCAAATGGCGCACGAAACAGGATTTTTGACGAGTTATTGGTCGGCACGCCCCCAAAATAATCCAGCAGGGTTGGGAGTCGAAGGCAAGTCTTCGCCAACAAACCCCAATGAGCCGGGGTGGGTGTTTAATACGCAACGCAATATGTGGGAAAAAGGCCTTAGCTTCCCCACGTGGAGTGATGACGCTGTCCCCGCCCATATTGGGCGCTTGCTGGCCTATGCCTTGCGTGATGACCAAGCGACGCCTGCGCAGAAAGCGATGATCGACAAAGCATTGGCGTATCGAGCGCTCCCTAGTACAATGCGTGGCATCGCTCCGACTATCGTTGGGTTGAATGGTCGCTGGGCCTACCCTGGTACCACCTATGGCCAACGGATTTTGGATGTCATGATGCGCTTGCGTCAATTACCCTAAGTAACGATGCGTGGTTTCATTGCGTGTCCCCCCCCGAATGCCAGTGCATTCGGGGGGACTTTTTATACTCCTTTTTCATAGAAAAATAATGAATACAATTGATATTGTTGTTGATTTGTAAATAACTACATTTTATAGTATTGATTTATATGACAAATCATGGTAGTATATTTTTAGATGTCATCAAATTGTAATTTAATACCATTGGAATTACCGAAGTAGGGATTGGTAGCAGGGCAAAAGAGGTCATGATGAATGAAATGACGTTGCAGAGTGCATATGAACTGATGCGCGAGGCGGTAGGGAGCGGGGAACACGAGCGATTAGCAGGGATTGCGCGGCATGTGCTGAGTGCCTTCCCGCAAAATCTCAAGGCCAAGTTGTATTTGGGCGAGGCGCTGATTGCGGCAAATTCATTGATTGAAGCGCGCGAGATGTTTGATGCGGTGTGTGCGAGCGACCCCGAAAACATCGTTGCACTGGTTGGTTTGAGTACTGTTGCGGAGCGTGAGGGTGATTTGGCTGCTGCGACAAAGTATCTCGAGCGAGCCATGGAAATTCGTCCTGACATGGGGGAATTACGGCCACGCTTGTTGAATTTGTATCAGCGTACGGCGCGCCACGATGTCTATTTGCATCTGAGTCGGTCGGGTTTGGCACGATTGTTTATGCGGTCACATGCATATAATCAGGCCATCCCAGAATTCCATCAAATGGCACTTGCCAATCCCAATCATCGTGAACATGTGGTGGCATTGGCCGAAGCGTTATGGCGGAATGGTGACGAAACCGAAGCGCATGAAATTTGCCAAGAAATATTGTTGCAAGCCCCGCAATTATTGAAGGCAAATTTGATTGAAGCGCGCTATCAAAGTAGTCGTGATAGTGTGGTGAGTAATCAATGTTGGGAACGGGCGCAAGCACTTGATCCATTATTAGAAACGGCGCATGAGTTATTTGGGAGTGATGCGGTGCCGGCTCAGCTTGCCTGGGTGCTCCCTGCCTGGGATGATACGGCATGGTACCAACAACAAGTGCAATCCAAGGCAAGTTCGGGTGTACGGGTGACGTATCTTGTCACGGCCGAAATGCCGACGGTTGCAGCCCACGAAGTTGAATCGGTACTGGGGCAGATGCGTCAAATGGGGCGCATGACAGATATTGATCATGATCATGATTGTGCGTGTATGCTTGATGATACGGCGCATGACAGCACCGGGGTTTTGTTGCAACGGACGTTACAACGACAGGCGGCGTTACATGCAGATTCTGGTGTGGCAACGCCCCCGGTAGCGAATGTCGTCACAAATCCCTCGGTTATGGCGCTGGCAGCGAATTTCACCTCTGCAGTCACGGCAGTTGCGCCTGTGATAAGTGCGTCAATGATTCAGACGATGGCATTGGATCCGCAGATGCTGGGTGATGGTCCGCAGACACCGGTATCAACGGTGACGGTAAACAACAATGTACGTATCCCAACGACGACACCCGTCGCTCCAGATGTCGATGAGGTTGCCACCGAACCGGTTCAACTCCACGGCAGTGGCGGTAGTATGACTGCGGTACCATTTGACATTGATCATCCCGTTGATGATGATGATTTCTTTTTGGCTACTGCGATGCAAAAAAATCCGGCTGATGCAGTGAATGAGCCTGTCCTCAGCGCAACGGATACGCCAGTAGTTGCAAGTAACCGGATTGATACGGCCATGATACAAACCACTCCATGTAGTGATGATTTGTATGTGCTATTAGCGCGGCTGGAAATCAAGTGTCACCCTGCTCAAACCGAGGATTTACGTGATGTAGTGGCGCGGACGCTAGGTGGTGCGCGTGTGATTGAACGTACCCGCACACCGGTGAACCGTGACAACCTAGCAGCAAATCAGGCAGTCAAAGCTGCGGCAGCAACACTCGAATCATTGCTCGATGTGCAAACACCTGACTACGAAAGCATCCTTCCGGTGTCAGAATCACCACGGGGTGGTGACAATTTGTTGGCATCGTTGTTGGCGCAACCAGGTAGTGGCTTGACGGAAGGAATGCGTGGCTTGTCGGCGACGTTACCCCGCACCGACCCCAATACCCGGATTACTCCTGTTGAACCAGACGAAACCTTGACGGAATTGTTGGAACATGGCTTGCGTCAAGGGAGTGTGGCTGCGGATGATGTGGCCCGGGCAAGTGCAGGTGATCAAGCAACGCACGATGCATTGTTGGCGTTACTCGAAGATGAATCTGTGATTGTGCAACGTCAACCGGACTTTAGCCAGTTGTCCGTGAGTCATGGTATGCGCTTGCATGACTTTCCTGCCGATACCCAACCCAACGAGGTAGATGTATCACAGATGATTCGTGACTTGGGGTTGACCTCGGGGGAAATGACGGCGATTACGCCTGATCTTGAGCAGTTATTAGTAAGCGAGATTCCCGCTGTCGTGGCACCCAAAGGTAATACGCCGCTCGCGAATTTGGTGCCACCGGTCGCTACGGCGAGTGCGGCCATATCGGAGAATCTCGCAATCGATGGCTATTTGCGGGCGCTCCAAGAAGATCCTGAAAACGGGGTATTGCGCTTGTCAGTGGCACGAGTGGCGATACAATGTCGTATGTATGATACGGCGCTGACACAATATCGATATTTGATTCGCAATAGCGTATTGCTCGAAGATGTAGTGAATGATTTGCGCGATGTGCTCGCGGAAATCGGTGAACCACAGATTCGTCGTGAGTGTAGTCGCTTGTTGGGGAATGCCTACGCCAAGCAAAACAAAGTCCAAGAGGCGGTAGAGGCTTATCGTATGACCTTGAATAGTGGTCCAGCGCCGTTGTTATAAAAAACAATGGTGAGTGATATGGTGAAGGGGTGTATGTAAAATACACCTCTTTTTCATGCACTCGTATAATGAATAATGGTATGATAGATACGGTAATTGTGTCATCTTGTGATGAAGGAGTCTGTTGTGGAGCGTTCATTAATTATTTTGAAGCCAGATGCCGTACAACGTGGGTTGATTAGTGCGATTTTGGGGCGGTTGGAGCAACGTGGGTTGAAGTTGGCTGGGTTGAAGTTGATGCAAGTCACCGAAGAATTGGCTCGTACCCACTATGCCGAGCATGAAGCCCGCGCCTTCTTTCCTTCGTTGATCGAATACATCACTTCCGGTCCAGTGGTGGTGATTGCAGTCACCGGCAAAAACGTCATCGAAACCGTGCGCACCATGGTTGGCGCCACTAACCCTGTCAAGGCTGCGCCTGGTACGATTCGTGGCGATTACGGCCTCGAAATTGGTCGTAATTTGATCCATGCCTCAGACTCCCCCGAAAGTGGCGAGCGCGAGACGGCTATCTTTTTTGCCAGCAATGAGTTGGTAAAAGTAGAGCGCAGCGTGGATCGCTGGATTTACGAGTAAGTAAGCA
This sequence comes from uncultured Chloroflexota bacterium, assembly GCA_937876225.1. Lineage (GTDB taxonomy): Bacteria > Chloroflexota > Chloroflexia > Chloroflexales > Roseiflexaceae > UBA965. Next base: position 10,453 of record CALFIC010000207.1, read on the forward strand.
TGAAGATTGCGATTATTGGGTTGGCCAACAGTGGCAAAACCACGGTATTTAATGCATTGACGCGGGGTACTGCTGAGACGGCGGCGTATAGTTCGGGGCAACTCGAGCCAAACATCGCCACGGTCAAAGTCCCTGATCAGCGCTTAGATGCGTTGGCTCGGATGTTTAAGCCGCGTAAATTTACCCCTGCCGATGTGCAATACGTCGATGTAGCGGGTATGAGCGGTGGCAACAAAAGTGGTCTACCGGCAGCAGTATTGAATTATATCAGTGGTGCTGATGCGTTTTTGCATGTGGTGCGAGCCTTTGATGATTCAGGTGTGCCGCACCCAGACGGGAGCGTAGACTTTCGGCGCGACATTGAATCTGTCGACCTTGAGTTGGCGTTCTCGGATTTGGCCATCATCGAAAAACGTTTGGTGCGTTTGGGTGGTGAAATCACCAAAATGGCCGGGCGTGATCGAGACCAACGCATCATTGAACGTGACGCCTTGGTGCGCTTGCAAGCAGCACTTGAAGCTGGGCAACACGTGCGTGATATCGACCTCAACGAAGACGAATCACGCTTGTTGCGCGGGTATCAGTTTTTGACGGCTAAACCGATTTTGCAAGTCATTAATGTCAGTGACGAAGCCGTCAATGGGTCGTTCGACTTTAATTATGATCATCGCATGAGCGGCGTAGCCGTGATTGCGGGCAAAATCGAAGCGGAATTGGCACAGATGTCTGATGATGATGCGGCAGTCTTTATGGAAGACCTCGGTATCACTGAGCCAGCCCGTAATCGTGTGATTCGTATGTCGTATGATTTGCTCGGATTGATGAGCTTTTTGACGGCCGGCGAAGACGAAGTGCGTGCCTGGACAATCCGGCGCAATACGCCGGCAGTGGAAGCCGCAGGAGCTATCCATTCAGACATTCAGCGTGGATTTATCCGTGCCGAAGTCGTGGCATTTGATGACTTGATGAAGGCCGGTACAATGGTTGACGCCAAAAAAGCCGGTACCGTACGCCTCGAAGGCAAGCTCTATATCGTCAAAGACGGTGACATTTGTCACTTCTTGTTTAACGTATAGGGTTTTAATCAAAAACGTTGTACCGCGCAGGGTGACACAATGGTCACCCTGCGCGGTGCTGTCTATTGCACGAAACGTGGTACGAGTATAATACGGCTATACGCATGTGTCGTGCGGCGGGTACAGGTGAATTATGTATTATCTGCGCCGGTATATCCGGTTTGATGAATTATTGTTGCTCTTACTCGTACTCGTGTTGTACGCCGTCGGCTACGTACAACTGACGTTGACTACGGGTAGTGCTGAATTGGTGCCGACGGCGCGGGGCGTGTTGCGGATTTTGTGGCCATCAATGGCGCCATTATTGTGCTTTGTGGTGCTGTCGGTGTTGATGCATCGCTTGCAACCACGGGCCGACCAACTATTGATTCCGTTGACGGCGTTTTTTAGTGGGATGGGATTGTTGTTTACTGCCCGGCTCGATCCTAGTTTAGCGGTACTTTACCCTGACACCTATCCCAACATTGATGTGCGCCAAGCAGTGTGGGTGACGATAGGGATTGTGCTGTTTGGGTTGATTGTACTGGTCCCGTGGGATACGGTACTACTCAGACGCACGCGGATGACACTGATTGACTATCTTGGTCATTATCGCTATGTCTGGTTGTCGCTGGGGTTGTTGCTGATTGTGGCGACGTTATTTCTGGGGAACGACCCCAACAACAGTGGCGTGCGGGCGTGGCTCAAAATCGGTCCGTTGTACTTTCAACCATCAGAATTATTAAAATTGGCCTTGGTGATTTTTTTGGCGTCATACCTGGATGAACAACAAGAGCAATTGACGAGTGGGGTACGTTGGCGGGGAATTGCGTTGCCATCAGCAACTGCCATGGTGCCATTGTTGGTGATGTGGGGCCTGGCCATGGTGTTGATTGTGATTCAACGCGACCTTGGGGCCGCATTGATGTTGTTCAGCGTGTTTTTGGCGATGATTTATGTGGCGACTGGTCGTGGCTTATATGCCGGGATTGGCTTGTTGGCATTTGTGATTGGGGCCTATGCCCTCTATCATTTTTTGCCGATTGTGAAATTACGGGTAGGGTTGTGGCTTGACCCGTGGTCACAAGAACGGGGTTACCAGTCGATTCAGTCGATTTACGCGTTGGCATCGGGTGGGGTGCTGGGGAGTGGTATCGGCAAAGGGATGCCCGGCATGGTGCCAGCCGCCCATACCGACTATATTTTTACCAGTATTGGTGAAGAGTTGGGGATGGTGGGAGCGGTGGGCTTGTTGATGGGCTATTTGTTGCTGGCAGTGCGTGGCTATGGCATCGCAATGCGGTTGGCAGGGAAGTTTTCGATGTTTGAACAATTGCTGGCAGTAGGATGTACCACGATTTTGGTGGTGCAATCGTTTATTATTATTGCCGGTAATTTGCGTTTGATGCCATTGACCGGCATCACCTTGCCGTTCGTGTCGTATGGTGGTTCGGCGGTATTGATGAATTTCGTGGTGATGGGGTTGTTGGTGCGCTTGTCGATTAACCAACGCGATGTCAGTGAAGCGAGTTAGGACAGACATCCGTGGTGTTGGTACATATGACCACGAGCGAATTTTGGTATGATGGGATAAGCAACATCGGTGGAATAGAAGGAGCGACTGCGTGACGACCTTATTATTGATTCGTCATGGTGCCAATGATTGGGTGCATGGGCGCTTGGCTGGACGGATTCCAGGCGTACACCTCAATGACGAAGGGCGCCAACAGGCCCAGGCCGTAGCACAGCGTCTGCATGATATTCCTTTGGCGGCAGTCTATGCCAGCCCCCTCGATCGCACCCTCGAAACCGCACAGGCCATTGTGGCCGAGCGTGACATGTCGATTACGCAAGTCCCTGATTTGCGTGAAGTCGATTACGGCGAATGGCAAGGTGCCGAGCTCAAAGTATTGTACGAGCACGAACTCTGGCCGGGGGTGCAACATTACCCCAGTGGTACGCGCTTCCCCGGTGGTGAAACACTCGGCGAATCCCAAATGCGTATGGTACAGGCCCTCGAGCGCATCAGAGCCAATCATAATGATCAAGAAGTGATTGCCGTGGTATCGCATGCTGATTTGATTAAATTGGCGTGTGCGTATTACATCGGCATGCATATGGACTTGTTTCAACGCCTCGAAATCGGTACGTGCTCGGTGACGGCGTTTCGATTTACCAAAGCTGGTCCACGTTTGTTAGTAATGAATGACCAAGGTTCACTCGCCCACCTGCGCCCTAAGCCCCCCGAGGCACCGGCGCAGCCTAGTACAACGACGACAACCACACCATGAAGTACACTTATGATTTTGACCCGGCAGCCTATCTGACGGCGGGTACGGTTGGCAAACCAGGCCAACGCACGTTTTATATTCAGGCCCGGCGTGGCCGTGAGTTGGTCGCTTTTTTGACCGAAAAAGAACAAGTACGTGCCTTGGGGATTGCCCTCGATCGTTTGGGAGAGGAAATCGTCAGCAATAATGCATTGCTGTCACCCAAAGACGACGATTTGTTGATTCGCGATATGTCGTTGATTGAACCCATCGAACCTGCCTTTCGGGTGGCGCAGTTGGGTTTGGGCTATGACGCCGAGCGTGATTTGTGTGTGATTATCATGCAAGGGATTAGTGATGACGAAGACGAAGAATCGCCGTCGGCCCGGATTTGCATTCCTCGTGACCAGATGCGGGGGCTGAGCAAACATATCGTGCAATTGGTGGCGGGTGGGCGCAAAATCTGTGGTAATTGTGGGCGCCCCCAAGACCCCGAAGGTCATTTTTGTCCACAAATGAATTAATTAGGTGTTCCTGAATTGATAGATGAGTACGGCGATGAGCGATGAACGACCAGCCTTGGGGATGAATGAGATATTGGCGTTGCTCACTTATGGCGAACTAATCCCGCAAACGTCGATGCCGTGGAGCAGTAACGCGACGATTTTGTGCATTGCGGCCCATGAAGGCAATCAAGCCTTGGCGATTTATAAGCCGCAACGGGGCGAACGCCCGTTGTGGGACTTCACGCGGGGGACGTTGTGTCAGCGCGAAGCAGCGGCCTTTGTGCTGAGCCAAGAGCTCAAATGGCACCTCGTGCCACCCACCGTGTTGCGCGATGGCCCGTATGGGCTTGGTTCGGTGCAACTCTTTATTGAAAACGACGAAGAAGCCCATCTGTTTACGATGCAACAAGAGGGCGGATTTGAATCATACCTGCCCCGCCTGGCAGTTTTTGATGCCGTCATCAATAACGCCGACCGCAAAAGCGGCCATTGCCTCAAAGGCAATGATGGGCGTTTGTGGGCAATTGATCACGGCGTCACATTTCACCACGAAAACAAATTGCGGACGGTGTTGTGGGATTTTGCGGGTGAAGCAATCCCCGACGAAATCATGCAAGAATTGGCGACGTTGCGGGGGCGCATCCACCGCCGTGAACAGAGCCTGAGCCTGCTCGATACGCTGCTAAGCCCCGAAGAAATCCAGGCCTTGCAACGCCGGATTGAACGTTTGCTTGCCAAAGGCAAGTACCCGCAACCATCGTCGGAGCGGAGCTACCCGTGGCCGCCAGTCTAAAACCCTCTGCAAATAGGGAACGTCTCGCAGGTCGGTATCGTCTAGAATGCAATAACAACGGTTGATGAAAAAGGATGGCACAATGACTCACCCAATTGCAAGCGCCCAACGCCCACTGTGTGTGGCTGTGGTTGGATCTGGGCCGGCGGGATTTTATGCGATTGAATCACTCCTCAAAGCCGATGCGCAGGTACGCATCGATATTTTTGAACGTTTACCCACGCCGTTTGGGTTGGTGCGTTCGGGCGTGGCCCCCGACCACCAATCGATCAAAGGGGTGACCCGCATCTACGAAAAACTCCTAGCCGACGCCCGGGTGCGCTTTTTTGGCAATGTGACGGTGGGGCGTGACATCAGTGCCGCCGAGCTCCGTACCTACTACGACCAGGTCATTTATGCCGTCGGTGCTCAATCCGACCGCAAAATGGGCATCCCGGGCGAAGATCTACAGGGTAGTGCTCCTGCTACGGCCTTTGTGGGCTGGTACAACGGCCACCCCGATTACCGTGATGCCCAGTTTGATTTGACCACTGAGCGCGTGGTGGTGATTGGCAACGGCAATGTTGCTATGGATGTGACCCGAGCCTTGATGGCGGCGGTCGACGAACTCGCCACCACCGATATGGCCGATCATGCCTTGGCCGCCTTGCGCCAATCAAAGGTCAAACAAGTCGTGATGTTGGGGCGGCGTGGGCCGGTGCAGGCTGCCTTTACCACTCCCGAACTCAAAGAATTCGGCGAAATCTATGGTGTGGATGTGTTGCTCGACGATGAAGACTTCGTGCTTGACGAGGTCAGTACCACCCAACTCGCCAACGAAAAAGTCGCGGCCCGTAATTTTGAGGTGATGCAAGAATATCGCCAGCGTCAGCCGGCACATGCCCGTAGCATCCAAATGCAGTTTTTGTGGTCACCAGTCGAAATCGTGGGCGAAAACGGCAAAGTGACGGGTGTGGTAGTCGAACGCAATCGCCTTGTTCCTGATGGCAACGGCGGCGTCAAGGCAGAGGGCACCGGCGTGCATCGCACGATTGCGGCAGGGTTGGTATTGCGCTCGGTGGGCTACCGCAGTGTGCCGCTGGCAGGCGTGCCGTTTGATGACAAACGAGGGTTGTTCCCCAACCGTGATGGGCGCTTGCTCGATGGCGCCAATGGTGCCGTCGTGCCCCAATGCTATGTGGTGGGCTGGGCCAAACGGGGACCATCGGGGATTATCGGCACCAACAAACCCGACTCGGTGGCGACGGTCAATGCCATGAAGGAAGATTGGCCTGCACTGGTTGGCATTGCCGATGAATTACGCGATGGGCAGGCCGTGGATGCTTTGATTCGTTCCCGTTGTGAGACGGTGGTGAGCTATGCCGGTTGGCGTTGTATCGACGTCCACGAAACGGCCATGGGCAATGCCCAAGGGCGACCACGGGTCAAGCTGACCAATGTCGCCGATATGTTGGACGTCGCCAAAGAGTAAATAAACGTACGTTGATACGACACAGATACCCCTCGCGTACATGGTGCACGCGAGGGGTATCTGTGTCGTATGGGGGGATTATAGCTGAAATCGCGCCGTCACGAAGTAATGATCACTCGGGTAGCGCCCGTTGTCGTGTGATTTGTCGATTTGGGCAGCAATCACGCGGAGTTGCTGGTGGGGGTCGCGACTACAAATCCAGTCGATGCGGGCATCGTCGGGTTCCCCCGAGATACTGGGCCAGCTATCGCCCTTGAAGCCATGGAAGGTGAGTACGCTAGGGCCGTCGGCATGCCCGGTCGCTTGCCAACTATCGACAAAGCCGGCACTCCGCAAGGCGGCGTGGGCGGCGCTAGTGGGTGCGACGTTGAAGTCGCCCATGATGATGGTGGGCAGGTGGGCGAGGGGGGCGAGTTGGCTGGCAATGACGTGGATGGATTCGGTGCGCGATTGCGCACCCAAATGATCGAGATGCGTGTTGCAGATGCACAACTCTTGCCCACTGGGGATATGGGTGACGATGACCCAATTGGCTACCCGCGTCCAGCTACAATCCCACGAGCGCGATTGGACGTGGGGCGTCTGACTCAAAAAACAGTTGCCGTGGCCGATAATGGTAAACAAATCACTCCGTAGCGCGAGGGCGGCGTATTCGTAGGGGCCGTGGTTGCCATAAGGCAAGCCGGGCATGATGGTATAACCAGCAAAGGTCCCACGCAACCAATCGAGTTGGGCATCCATACATTCTTGGACACCCACGATATCGGGATTGAGGGTGTGGAGCGTTTGGGCGAGGAATTGCTGGCGGTGTGGCCATGAATCAGCTCCATCGTCGGCATTGGCATTGCGCAGATTGGCGCTACACACGGTGAATTGCATATATGTGCTCCTTGGGGGTATTAGAGGCCAATGCTACGGAGGTAGGCGCGATTATGGGCGGCACTGATGCGCGGTGCCCCCATGCCGGGCAAGACGTCTTGCTCGACCACAATCCAGCCGTGATAGCCGATGGTGGTGAGGGTACGAGCGATAGCGGCGAAGTCGACGGCACCGCGCCCTAGCTCACAAAAAATTCCGGCTTGGATGGCGGCAAAGTAATCGCGTTGCTCGTGGCGGATGCGAGTGGCAATCTCAGGCTGGCAATCTTTGAAGTGGACGAGGCGGATATGTGGGGAAAATTCGTGCAGGAGTGCGGCAATGTCGGTCGCATTATCGCCGGAACCATAGAGCATATGGCCAGTATCAAACACTAGGCCGAGTACGTTGCTGTCGATGTGCGCAAGGAAACGCCGAACTTCGTCGGGGGTTTCGATAATACCGGCACAATGGTGATGGAAGGCGCTTTGCAAGCCACTGGTCGCAAATACGGCACGGGCAGCTTCACTTGCGACTTTTGCGGCGTTGACGATGACCCCAGAAGGTGTGCGACCCGTGATTCTGCCAGCGTTGGCCGTGCGCATTGGATCAGTGCCATTTGCATCTGCCAGGATGAGTAACGGCTGATGTGCCTGCCCGAGGATTTGGGCGGTATGCGCGAGAAGCTGGGCCGTGCGTTGGGCCTGTTCGGTGGCGGTGGCAATTTGGGTCGTCGTTCCTTGCAGTGCGACGGGCACAAAGGCACCAATCAGTGTCAGTTGGCGTTGTTGGAGGGTGGCGGCGAGCAGGGTGGGGTCGGTGGGCATAAAGCCCCAATCGCCTAGTTCAGTGCCGGTATAGCCGGTAGCGACCAGTTCGTCGAGCATCTGGGGATAGCTGATGCGTTCGCCGCTGAGACCGGCAAATTCGAGGGTGCCCCACGAGCAAGGGGCATTGGCAATCGAAAAAGTAGTCATGGGCAAAACCTTCTAGTGAATGGCTAGGCTGATTAGCGTAATTCCTGTTGTCGATTCCCGTCGCAGCCGGGTTATTTTTTATCAATAGCCATATGAAAAAAACTACCTGGCCGCTGGTGAAATGGCGTGCAACAACGCGAGGGTGGCCACCCGGGCCGGGCGCAGAGGTGGGCGCACGGCATCGGGCCCCCAGCCATACAGGTGCTGGGTGGCGGCACCACAGATGCGTCCTTGGCATGGTCCCATGCCACAGCGCTGTTGCAATTTGGCCGTGCGCCAATCGCGGGCGTGGGCGAGTTGGGCATGGCTGACATCTTCGCACCGACAAATAATGGTTTCATCGGTGAGGGGCGTCGCACTGGGAGTCGCAAATGTGGCGGCGATGGCGGCGGCCAGCTGGCGTTCGTGGGTGACGCGTTGGCGCCACTGGCTGATGGCGCTGGCGTCTTGGCTAATCACGGCTGCTACGAGGTGCCCCTCGGCGATGGCACAATCGAGCCCGCCAATCCCGCGGGCCTCGCCGATGGCATAGAT
>CALFIC010000208.1 GCA_937876225.1 uncultured Chloroflexota bacterium
TCAATTTTCAATTTTCAATTTTCAATTTTCAATTTTCAATTTTCAATTTTCAATTCCCCCACTAGTTCCATCGTTTTGACCGACACGTAGGTGACGCGCTCGATGAGGTTGACGATGTACATGGGGTCGTCGCTATAGGCGTTGGGGTCGTTGTCGCCGTCGATCTGGTATTGGTCGATGAGCCATTCCAAGGCGCTACGGTTGCCCAGCTTGTAGCTCCAGGCCACGTCGGGGATGCCGCTGAGCGTCAGCGTCTCGTTGACGACGATGCTGTTGCCTACCCGCTTCATTTTGCTGACGCGGAAGTGCACCGGCTGGCGCGTCTCGACCCATTCCAGGTTGCTCCGAGGCCCCGTTTCGTAATCGAGGTGGAGCTGCGCCAGCGCCGCCCCGACCTGCATCCAGGCCCGCACCGGCACATCTGCCCCCGGCCAGGGGATGCGGGGTAACTCTTTTTTGAGGTTGCTGGCGTAGGTGCTCCGCCACGCTGGGTTGTGCAAGGCGGCGTAGACATAATGGAAGATATCGAGCTTGCTGATGCCCGCGTCACCACTACGCGTCCGGAATTCGTTGAGCACCCAGTCGGTGATGTTGTCGCGCCGCGTGCCGTCGGTGTCGTAGGTGTATAGGGGGAAGCATTGGGAATCTCCGGTTAGGTGGAGATCCGCAATTGTATTTGAAATAAGTGCTGAAAACAAGGCAATTGAACCAGGTGCAGTAATGCAAATCATTCGATTATCTAATTCTGATTCGATCGTGGGGAAGAGTTTATGGAACAAATAAATACTATTGATAAATAAATTGTCGAAGTACAATTTATTTATCACATAAGGTCTGTACATAGCCCTTCGAATATTATTAGTATTAAAATGTGCGAATATGCGTTTAGAAAGACTGTTTTTGAGTGTCCCATCCCATTTTATCAAGTCGATATTTACAAATTCATCTACATTTAAGTTAGAATTTTTATTAGAACTTATGTATCGATTCACTTCAGAATTATATTTTTCAACGAAATCATCCATACGCTTACAGAGCATTTCAGTTTCAAAAGCATAGACTACGCTATCGCGGTTTGTTTTGATTCCTGAGCTGTATGTTTGAAAAATTGAGCTATCGCTTTGTGAACTTGCCTTGGCCTCTTTCGAACCTAGCGACAATAAAGTGTCCCACTCAGCATCCTGTTCACCCGTAAGCCAGGTGTTTTTGCTGTCGGGTGTGAGTTCTGTCCATTCAATGGTATTCAAGGCGTTTTTGACGCCATCTTCTTTGATGTGGTGGAGCAAGAAGTTCCATTTTTCAACTGCCGTGGCAAACTCGGGCACCCGGTGATAAAACAATTTGCGGTCGGTATGTTTTTTTGCACGGATGGCGATGGTGATGCCTACGCCTACTTGGATGCCAAACACGTTGTGGGTGGTGCCCGATAATTTAGGGTTTTGGCGCACATTGCCGTGCATATCGAGGTGATAAACACGGGTGAAATCTTCGAGTAGATGCTTGCGGAAGCCGTCGAAAGTGAATTGGTCGGCAAAACTGTTGTTGGTCACAAACACCAGCACCCCGTCGTCCTGACCCAGCCGATCAATCGACCAGCGGAAGAAACGCACGTACATGTCGTACAACTGCATTTTGAGCGTCGCTTTGCTGTCTTTGGCATAGGTTGCTTTGATACGCTCATCTACATGCGGATATTTGCGATTTTTGTTGTTGTCGTTCTCGTTGACCTGCCCCACGTTGTAGGGCGGATTGCCGATGATGACGGTCACGGGGGCGTCGAGCTGGCGTTGTACCCGCTCGCTGTTTTCGGCGCCAAACATTCTTTTCTGTTGGCCTACATCGAGGTCGAGGGTATCGACGAAGCACAGCCCTTCAAAGTGAGCGCGTTGGCCACGACGCTGGAAGTAGGTCGCTTCGATGTTGAGCGAGGCAATGTAATAGGGCATCAGCATCACTTCGTTGGCAAAGAGTTGCGTTTTGTAAAACTCATCGATGTACTTGCTACTGACCCGCCCCAGCAAATTGACCACGAAATTGCCTGTGCCCGTACAGGGGTCGAGCACCGTCACCCCCGGCGCACCTAATTCGAGGTCGAATTCGTTTTTGAGCACCTCTTCGACACTGGCACACATAAAGTCGACGATGGGCTGGGGGGTATAGACGATGCCGTGGGTGTCGGCGGTTTTGACGCTATAGCCTTGGAAGAAGCGTTCGTAGACGGTGTTGATAAATTGTTGCCGTTCGCTGAAATCGGCCAAGGCCTGGGCCGCTTCTTCGATGACCGTATAAAACCGATCGAGGGCACCGAGGAATTCGCGCCGGTTGAAGCTAGCGCTGGTGAGCGCCGTAATCACCCGTTCGACCTCGCGGGCGATGATGTTGTGTTGCACGAAGTCTTCGTCGAACAGCTTGCGCATCAGGCGCTCGGTCAGCATGTGCTGGATGAGCATTTCGTCGACGGCGGCGCTACTAAGGTTGGGGTTGAGCGATTCTTGACAGATTTTCATAAAAGCCGCATAGGCAGTGGCGAACGATTTGTTGCTTTTGTGGGCCTCGGCGATGCGATCGGCCAGCCCTTTGGCGAGGGTAGGGATTTCAGTGCTGAAATAGGCGATGGCCTGCTCGAATTTGGCAAAGGGGGCGACTTCATAATCAAAAAACGTGGCCAAGACTTTGGCGGTAGCCGGGAGGTCGCTCAAGGCGCAGCGAGCCACTTCGAGCCCTTGTTGAAAGAGCACGAGGGTGGTGGTGTCTTCGAACAACATATTGCCAAAGGAATAGCCTTTGGCGCGCTTGGCTTGGATTTCTTTGTCGATATTGTCGTGGCCATCTTTGGCTTCCCAATAGCCATGGGGCAGGCGCCATTCGTCGCACAGCACGCCGTCGTAGTAGATGGATTTGGTGCCGATGCGCTGGGCGTATTCTTCGATCAGGGTCCATTTGGCCCCTTTGGCGAGGTCGCGCAGGAGCGCGGCAAAGGCCGCCCGCAGGTTGCCTTCGTTGCGCACCCCTTGGGTGCGGAGGGTGGCGATGGTGGCGGTGTAGCTCTGGAGGGCGCGGTCTATGGCAGCGGGGGCAATGTGTGGCATAGTTTTTCTCGGCAAAATGGCTATTGATGGCATTATAACGTATTGCCGTTGTGTGCGAGGCTATGCCATCGCACGTACGAGGCATGCCTCGTGCGTGCGATGTGGCGGTGCGCGGATCCTCCGCTCCCAGCGTCATTCCATGCCGGTTGCCTGGGGGATTTAGAGTGCGAGGCTATGCCATCGCACGTACGATTGTCGAGGGCAACCGGTGTGGAATCTCCGTGGGCATGCATGGAGATTGCACAGGCGCGAGCGCGCCCATGCAATGACGTTGTGGGATACAGAGCCGCAGCATGCTGCGGCTCTACGACTTCCACTTCATCCTTCCGACTTCACGCTTCCGACTTCTTAGACGGTATGATGGCCTGGTTCGGCATAAAACGCCGCAAAGACTTCTTTGGTGTAGCGCAGCACTGGTTGGCGGGCGGCGCGCACTTCGTCGACCCGGCGTACCACGCCCTTGGTGGGGGCTTGGTGCAAAATCTCTTCGTCTTGTTGGGCTTCGGCAGCGATGGTGCGCATCACGTCAATGAAGCGATCCATGTTGAACTTGCTCTCGGTTTCGGTTGGTTCAATCATCAACGCTTCGGGCACAATCAAGGGGAAGTAGACCGTCGGTGGGTGGATGCCGTAGTCAATCAGACGTTTGGCGATGTCGAGGGTACGTACGCCACTCGCGCCGGTGATTTGGCCTTTGAGCACGGTTTCGTGCATACAGAAGCGATCAACGGCCACTGGATAGTAGTCGCGGAGCTGGGCTTGGATGTAGTTGGCGTTGAGCACGGCGGTTTCGCTGACTTCGCGCAACCCAAAGCCACCCAGCATGCGGATGTAGGTCCAGGCCCGCACCAACATGCCAAAGTTGCCCCAAAACGCTTTGACTTGGCCAATGCTCTTGGCGGGCACTTGCCAGTCGTAGCTGTCGCCTACTTTGGCGGCGTAGGGAGCTGGCAAAAAGGGCGCCAAGGCGGCCGTACAACCGACGGCACCCGAACCGGGACCGCCACCACCGTGAGGGGTGGTGAAGGTTTTGTGCAGGTTATAGTGCATGAAGTCAAAACCGACTTTGCCGGGCTTGACAATCCCCAAGATGGCATTGAAGTTGGCGCCGTCGCCATACATCAAGCCGCCGGCGGCATGCACCAAGGCACACACTTCTTCGATTTGTTCTTCGAACAAACCGACGGTGTTGGGGTTGGTGAGCATCATGCCGGCGGTGCGGGGTGAGATTTTGGTCTTGAGGTCGTCAATGTCCACGTTGCCACGGGCATCGCTTTTGACTTCGACCACTTTGTAGCCCACCATGGCGGCGGTGGCAGGGTTGGTGCCGTGGGCCGCATCGGGCACGAGGATTTCGGTGCGGGCATGGTCGCCACGGTCGGCGTGATAGGCTTTGAAGACCAAAATCCCGGTGAGCTCGCCTTGGGCGCCGGCCGCTGGTTGGAGCGATACCGCGTCAAATCCCGAGATTTCGCCCAAATCGCGTTGCAATTCGTACATCAAGCGCAACACGCCTTGGGACATATAGGTTGGTTGGAGCGGGTGCGCATTGGCAAAGCCGGGCATGCGGGCCGCTTCTTCGTGGATTTTGGGGTTGTACTTCATGGTGCACGACCCCAAGGGGTACATGGTGGTGTCGATACACATGTTGCGTTGCGAAATGCGGGTGAAGTGGCGAATCACTTCGGTTTCGCTCAATTCGGGCAATTCGTTGAGCTCGTCACTGCGCAACAGGTGGGCGGGCAGGGCGGTGGTGGGCACGTCGCACTCGGGCAGGCTGACGCCGATGCGCCCAGGTGCGGCCAACTCAAATATGGGTGGTTCGTAACTATTGTTCATGCGGTGAAGCATCCTTTGTATCAGAAAAGGTCGTTTCGGGTTGGATCAAGGCGCACCAGCGCCACAGGATGTGCCAGAGCTGCAGGGCTTGATCGCGGTCTTGGCGTTTGGCGGCGCTGGCGGCCCGGCTCATCAGCAGCCCGAGGCGCTCGGCGCGCAAGGCACTTTCGCGCACGTGGTTGCCGGCCAGCGGGGTGGCTTCGTCGTAGGCTTCGCCATATCCCACCCGCAACGAAAACCACGGCTCAGCTGCGAAATTTTCCAGCACCCGCACATGCTCGAATCCGGGCCAGCCCCCTTGGGCTACACTCCACGAACTAAGCATGTTGATGCGGTAATTGCTGGTTCCTTTGCTGACCCACACCGACTCCGGTGCGATGTCACCACACACCAGCACTGCGGGCTGTGGTGATGCCACCGCCACATCCATGATGTGGCTGGTCACCGTCGCAATCTCGCTGGCACTGGCGATTTGGGCGGTAGCGAGCTGCTGACTGGCAGTATTGATGCGCTGCCACAGCGCAGTCCAGGCGTCTGCCGCACCACCTTCGCCACGCATGGCGCCGTAGTGGGCGACGGGGATGGCGTGAATGCGGGCCACAATTTGGCCTAATTGCTGGCCTAATTGGTGCAGCTGGGTGTGCGTCAAGCGATCGCTGAGGGTCGAAAGCAGTTGTCCGTGGGGCGCCGTCACCACTACACAAGGTGTCCCACACATTTGGCCCGCCACATCGGCAGCCCACAAGTGCGGCACCGCATCCTCGGCTTCCAGCAACTGCAGGGCGGCGACGACGGTGGCGGCGTGGCGAGACTGGCGGTAATGCCAGACTGCCAACACACTGCCATCGGCGAGTGTCGCGAGGTGCTGGTGCGCATCATACCGGGTAATCTGGTGCGCAGGAATGAGTTGTTGTAGGGTGGCGAACGTCATCATGGACATGCGTGATTCCTCAGTTAGCGCAAGGCGGCCAAGGTGCTGACCAAATGGTCGATTTCGCTACGGTCATTCATTTCGGTGACGGCAACCAACATATGGTTGGCCAGATGGGCGTAGTCTTGACCCAAATCGTAGCCGCCGATGATGCCGGCCTCGGCCAATGACCGATTGAGCTGAGCCACCGGTTTGGGACATTTCACCACAAATTCACGGAAGAACGGCCCGTTGTCGACCACGTGATAGCCACTCACCTGCCCGATTTGCTGGGCAGCGTAATGGGCATGCTGGTAGGTCAGGTTAGCTACTTGACGTAATCCTTGGCGCCCCATCAACGACATATAGACGGCTGCGGCTAGGGCCATCAAGGCCTGATTGGTACAAATATTGCTGGTGGCGCGTTCGCGGCGGATGTCTTGCTCGCGGGCCCGCAAGGTCATCACATAGGCCATGGCGTTGTCGACGTCGCGGGTCAAGCCCACGATGCGACCGGCGATTTTGTGCACGAATTGTTTGCGCGTGGTGAAAATCCCCAAGTAGGGGCCGCCGAAATTCAAGCCGATGCCCAGTGGTTGGCCTTCGGCGGTGCCGATATCGGCGCCGACGTCGTTGGGGGTCTGGAACAGCGCCAAGGCGATGGGGTCAAAGTGATGCACAAACAACGCGCCAGCGGCATGGGTCGCGTCGGCGACGGCTTTGAGGTCGTGCATGGTGCCAAAAAAGTCGGGGCTTTGGATCATCACCGCCGCCGTCTGATTGTCCACCAGTTGCATCACGTCGGCGAGGGTTGCGGTGGGATTTTCGTCACCCACCACATCAATGCCACTCCCCACCAACAAGGTGCGGATGACGCGCCGGTAATGGGGGTGCATGCTGGGGGTGATGACGATTTTGCGCCGATTGCGGAGCACATTGACGGCCATTACGGCCGCTTCGGCTAGAGCCGAGGCTCCGTCGTAGTGCGAGGCATTGGCGACATCCATGCCAGTCAAGGCACACATCAGGCTTTGATATTCAAAAATCGCCTGCAAGGTGCCTTGGCTGACTTCGGGTTGATAGGGGGTGTAGGCCGTATAAAACTCTGAGCGGCGCAAAATCTGATCGACTGCGCTGGGCACAAAGTGATTGTAGGCGCCGGCCCCCAGGAACATGCTGTGGGTGTGGGCACCGGCGGTCTGATTCGACAGCCGGGTCAACTCACGGCGAATCTCGGGCTCGGACAAGGCTTTGGGCAAATTGAGGGGTGGGAAGCGCACCGCACTCGGGATGGCTTCAAACAATGCCGCGACATCGTTGACCCCAATCGCCTTGAGCATTTCGGCGCGTTCGCCTGCGGTAATCGAAATATAGTGTGACATGCAAATCCTTTACGTCGACGCAGTGCAAAAATTAATGTTTAATCGAATCAACCAATGCCACATAGGCAGCAGCGTCGAGCAAGGGTGCTTTGTCGCCACTCAATTTGATGCGTACCAACCAGCCCTTGCCGTAGGGATCGCTATTGACCAAATCGGTCTGTTGGCTGACGTCGCCGTTGACGGCGATAATTTCGCCGGCTGCGGGCAAATAGAGCTCTGACGAGGCTTTGACCGATTCGGCGACGCCGAATTCAGCCCCAGCGGCAAAGGTGGTACCGACGTCGGGCAAGTCCACATACACCACGTCGCCGAGGGCGTCTTGGGCATAGTCGCTAATCCCCACGGTGGCGATATCGCCCTCGATCAAAATCCATTCGTGTGAGGCCAAATACTGCAGGTTGGCGGGTGTCTTGAATGACATGAGGGTACTCCTTACTTCTTGTAGCGGCTCTGATAAAACGGATATTTGACCACGACTGCGCGGACTGGTTTGTCGCGCACGATGATATCGATTTGGTTGCCTTCGCTGGCTTCAGCACGGGCAATCAAGGCAATCCCCAGTGGTTTGTCAAAGGTTGGTGACGGCATACCGGTGGTGACGACTCCGATGGGATTGCCATGGGTGTCGTGCACGGCGTACCCACCGCGCGCAATGCCTTTGCCCGTTACTTCAAACGCCACGAGGCGGCGGGTGTAGTTGCTTTTGAGGTCATTGAGGGCGGCACTGCCTACGAATTCACCTTTGTTCAGTTTGACGGCCCAGCCGAGGCGGGCTTCGTAGGGGTTGATGTCGTCGGCCAGTTCGTGGCCATACAACGCCAAGCAGGGCTCGAAGCGCAGACTGTCACGGGCGCCGAGGCCACAAGGGGTGGCGCCGGCGGCCAGGACGGCTTGCCAGACGGCCACGGCATGGTCATTGGCACAAAAAATCTCGAAGCCGTCTTCGCCGGTGTAACCGGTACGGGCAATGATGACGGATTGTCCAAGCAACGTGCTTTCGACTACCCCGTGGAAGGGCAAGGTGACGGCGATATCGCCCATCAGACTGGCGAGCACCGCTTCGGCGCCAGGGCCTTGCAGGGCCATTAGTGCGGTGGCGGGTGAGGCGTCGCTGAGCGTGACGGCGAAATTGCTGGTGAAGGATTGGATCCACTGCCAATCTTTGGCGATGTTCGAGGCATTGACCACCAGCAGGTAGCGTTGTGCGCCTAGTCGGTAAATAAACAGGTCATCGACCACGCCGCCATCAGGGCGACAAAACAAGGCATAGCCGGCGTGACCGACGGCCAATTGACTGACGTCGGCAGTGGTGACATATTGCAAAAAGGCCAAGACATCTGGGCCTTCGACCCAGAATTCGCCCATGTGACTGACGTCAAACAGCCCGGCGCGTTCGCGCACCGCCCGATGCTCGTCGATGATGCCGGTATACTGCACCGGCATATCCCAGCCGCCGAATTCGACCATGCGGGCGTTGAGGCGCAGGTGCTCGCCATGGAGCACCGTCCGCAACAATTCTTCACTCATTTGCGACTCCTAATGGCACGTCACCAGTCCCGTTGTCTGCAACGGGGTGGTAGATGCTGATTGAGGGTGTTTTGGGCACAAAAAACGCCAACTCGTCGGACATAGTCACCTCCTGATGCGCACGAATGCGCTCGCGGTGCCTAATGCTCTGTCCTGTGACCTGAGAGGTGCCCTGCGGGTGGCAGGTTGCTCCGTCGGTGCCGAGTGGCTCTCCAGAGGGTCGTCAGAACACCGTTGCTGGGCCTGAGAGATTCGTAACGAGGCGGCAGACTCGTACTTGCTCCTTCGGCGATGGTGATGGTGCACCATACTCTTCGATGTTCGTCATCCGACATATGTAACTAGAGTCAGTATACCGCAAATTTGCTCGTGATATGTACCAACTGCTATGGAGTTTTTGTGGGTGTGGCTGTCATGGCGCCGTGGAAAATCGCCCGAGTGGGAAGTAGGGGCGATTAACCCACGGCGTCCATCACACTACTTCACGTCGTACGCATATATTTTTTAAATACTACGTCCTACGGTCGCCGGGTGGGCGTGGTGGTGGGTAATTGCTTGCCTTGGCCACTAGCGGTGGTGCGCGAAGGAGTTTGGGTTCTGGTAGGGGTATTGGTTCTGGTTGCTGTTCTGGTAGGGGTATTGGTGCGTGTCGGTGTGTTGGTGCGTGTCGGTGTGTTGGTGCGTGTCGGTGTGTTGGTGCGTGTCGGCGTGTTGGTTGCGGTGACGGTCATGGTGGGGGTTGCGGTTTTGGTTGCGGTGGCGGTGATTGTGGGGGTGCTAGTCTTGGTGGACGTATTGGTCTTGGTTGCCGTAGCAGTGTTGGTCGCGGTGTTGGTGGGGGGTGGTGTAGCAAGAAATCCCACACAGGTGTTGCCATTACTATCACTATTGCTGCCGTTGGGGCAAATCGTATTGCGCCAGGTGGCATTGGTGAGGGTGGCGGTAGAAAGATTTGCACCCGTCAGATTCGCACCCGTCAGATTGGCCCGGTTGAGATTGGCGTTACCAAAGTTTACGCCGCGAAAGTTGCCGTTGCTGAGGTATGCACCAGTCAGATTAGCCCCATTCAGTCTGGCATTGGTCATATTCGTCCGTGAGAGATTGGCGCCGTTGAGGGTGGCGTTGGTCAAGTTTACTTGGGCAAAGGTGCTATTGACGAGATACGCATTGGCAAGATTAACGCCCGTCAAATCAGTTATCGTGGCAAATGATACGCCGGGCAAATAGGCTGTTGGTCCAAGCAGGTACCCTGAACGCATCACCCAATTTGCCGGCAGGCTGGCAGGGGTGCCGGTATTGCCCCATGACGAGGCATTGGTTAAGGTGGCAGTGCCCAGTTTCGTGCCACTGAGGTTTGTACCAGCAAAGGTGGCGCGCGTCAGATTGGCACCACTGAGATCTGTGGAGGTGAGATTGGTACCAGCAAAGGTGGCATTTGAAAGATTTGCACCACTGAGATCTGTGGAAGATACATTCGCACTTGCAAAGTTGGCGCTTGAAAGATTCACACCTGAAAAATTCAATGTGCTCAAATCGGCACCTGTTAAATTGGCTGTTGGACCAATTAAATAGCTGTTTTTTAGTTGCCAATTGGACGGTAAGGTGGGACTGCCGGTTATTTCCCATGCGGACAGCCCGGTAAGGGTTGCGGATGTCATATTTGCGCCATCGAGGTTGACATCATGGAGGACGGCATTGGCGAGATTGGCATTAGTTAGCGTTGTTCCCACTAATGAACCATTGGTGAGTTGGATATTTTTCAAATCGGCATTGGTCAGGTTGGCTGTGGCGAGATTGGCGTTGGCGAGATTGGCGTTGGCGAGATTGGCGTTGGCAAGATTGGCGGTTGGTCCAATCAAATAACCATCAATTAATTGCCAACCGGTTGGGAGTGCGCTGGGTGTACCGGTAATCCCACCTGAGGATACATTGGTTAACGTGGCACCGCTGAGATTGGCATCGGCGAGATTGGCATCGGCGAGATTGGCATTGGCGAGATTGGCATTGGCGAGATTGGCGGTTGGGGTATCGGTCAGCGTCCCGTTCGGCGTA
>CALFIC010000209.1 GCA_937876225.1 uncultured Chloroflexota bacterium
ACACGACGCTCTTCCGATCTCCCCGTCGCGCCACTCGAGTGCTTGGGGCAAGGCAACAACATGATTGTGGCGCGGGCGGCGGCACAACAGTGGGGCGGCTTTCATCCGTGGCTGGGGGCCGGAGCGTGGCTCCAGGCCGGCGAAGATGTCGAATTTACGCTACGCCTGCTTAACCACGGCGCCCGCTGTATGTATGATCCACAGGTACGGCTCAGTCATGACGCTTGGCAAACGCCGGATTCTTTGACGGCGACGGAACATGGTTATAGTGTAGGTATGCTCGCAGTCCATGTCTGGTATGCCCTCAACGGGATGATGGTGGCCCGTGAATACCTCCGCTTTCGCTTCCACTCTGCCAAAAAAACCATCGGCGCCAGCGATGAAACTACCAAACGCAGTACCGCTTTTTTGTGGGCGCGGGGCTTAGCGCTCGCTAAAGGGCTCATCGGTGGCAGCGTGCTTTGGCTGGAGAAGTGGGTGAAAGGATTCCCCAAAATATCCTGATTTTTCTGACATTACGCACTATTCACGTCCCACCCGCATCGTTTTTTTATCAAAACCATATAAGTAGTACGCCATGCACAGCATCCAACGAGTCCGCGCCAATCTATATGCCGCCTTGAGTGGTACAGCCCTCAGCCAAGCCATTGCAGGGGTAGCTCAAGTCATGATTGTGCGCACACTAGGGGTAGATGGGTATGGGCGTTATACGTTGGTCTATGCGTGGTTGGCGATTGTAGCGGCAGTAATGGGGGCCGGGTTAGACATGTGGTTGCTCGACAGTATCAGTCGGCAACCGGCGTTGTTGCGGAGTAGTTTGGTGCGGATTATTTTCACCAAAATCAGTATTGGCATAATTTGTCTCGGCGTCATCTGGGGGAGTCGTTGGAATAGCAACCTCGACCCATGGTTGCTCAGCATCGGTTTTGTGGCAGTAAGTGCGGACTCACTCAGCGCCACATTATGGCAAAGCTTGCGGGCGTTGGGGCAACACCGTACGGTGGCCGTGCTACAAAGCGTGGCGATGGGGTTATTGTTGGTGGGGGTAATGGCGGGAGCGGCACAGGGGGTGGCGCTATTGTTGACACTCCAAGCGACCGTGGCACTCGTAATATTGGGGGGAGCAGGGATTTGTGTGTGGCAACACATGCCGGCAGCAACCACGGCGACGGCGTTACAACTACGCCACGGCCTGCCGTTTGTCATCTCGGATATACTCGCACAGTTGTATACCTACAGTAGCACGTTGTTGTTGGGGGGGATGGCCAGTGCCAGTGCCGTGGGAGTATTTCGGGGCGCCTGGAGCCTGATTGGCTATTCATTTGTAGTGCCGGCGGTTATTTTCACCACCACCTTACCGCAACTCAATGCGCCCAACCCGCCGGACATCCGTAAAAAAATCATTGCCACCGCCACAGGATTACTCGCACTCTATGCCATCGGGATGGGGCTGTTTGCCTGGCTAGGCGCGCCGCTGTTACTCCCCTGGCTGTATGGGCCGAGTTATCAAGCCAGCGCCCAAATGATCGGGCAATTGGCATTGGTGCCACTCGCCAAAGCCGGCAGTTTTTTGGGGGTATTGTTACTGGTTCACCAAAAACGCCTACGGGTGCGGATTGGTATCCAAGCCGTAGTCGTGATTAGTTTGTGGCTGACGGCGCCGTGGTTGATTGCCCAAGCGGGCATTCAGGGTGCCATCCAGAGTCAGGTGTTTTGTGAGGGGTTGCTGGCAGCCGGCTATCTCGTGAGTGGCGTGGTGCTGATGAAGCTCCCACGGACACGAGTGTGGCCGCCGCAACGCATCTATGTAAGCAACATGCATGGCGTGGCTAATGTGGGAGATTTGGCGATCCATCACCAACAAGTCCAGCGCCTGTCAGCCTGCTTCCCTACAGCCCATATCATCCTCGCTTACCACGATTGCGCAGGGGCGCAACGGGTATTCCCCCACCAGCAGGTCGTCAGCGGGCTGAGTCATTGGGTCTATGACGACGCCGGTGGCATTGCGCCGCTAGGCACACGCATCAGGCGTACGGTGGTATGGCTGTGTGCCATCCCGTTATTGCGCTGGGGGGTTGTGCCGCGCTGGAGACTGCGTGCTGGCGAACAGGCCACGCTCCAAGCTCTCGCCGACGCCGATGTGGTCTATGCCAGTGGCGGCGGCTACCTCTACGACACCCATCGTCGGGGTGGATTGGGGCGCGTACTTAGCTGGGATTGGTATTTGGTGGCGGACATGCTGACCGCAATAGCCATTGGCTGCCCGCTGGTGCTCTTGCCGCAATCGTTTGGACCGTGCCACAATCCCTGGTTCCGGCGCATGCTCGTCTGGGTAACCCGCCGCGCCCAACGCGTCTATGCCCGCGAATCGCTGAGTAGCGCCTGGCTCAGTCAGCATGGTATCACCCACCGTATTGCGCCCGATTGCGCTTGGGGCATGATACAAACAGTGCCGACCGCACCCCACACTCCGCCCATCCTCGGGATTACGGTCATCAATTGGGGAGCACAGTCGCAAGGATTTGCGGGGCAAACCCACTATGAGACCGTCATAACTCAGGTCATGACGCATTATCTCAGCCACGGCTGGCAAGTACAGTTGTTTGTGCAGTGCCACGAAACCAACCCCAGCTGGGATGATGGGCAGGTGGCACAACGAATTGCCCAACGCATCAATCACCCCGCCGTCCACCTCATGCCGTTTATTGCGGATCCGACACATTTACAACAGGCCTATGCCCAGCTCGATTGCCTACTGACCACCCGCTTACATGGGGCGATATTGCGGCTCGGTACGGGACAATCTGCCGTCGTCATCGGTTATTTACCCAAAGCACAAGGTATCATGGCAGACATGGGGCTAGGCGCCTGGTGCCTCGACATTGACACCGCAACACCAAATGACATTATTGCAGCCATTGATAATCGAGATGCACAGCTACCGCTGATTGCGCCAGCGTTGCCCACGATTGGAGCGGCTCAACAATTGCTTTGGGATGAATGGATGCATGAAAATCCGGGTATCACGCCACTGTAGCCGCAGCAGGCTACGGCGCTACTGCGGCGCTACTACGGTAAATTCACCTTGGCATCACCGATGTCTTGGAGTTGGTCGGCTTTGAAGTCCCAGATTTTTTCGTTGCCGGCCTTATCGAGCAATGCTGCCGTTAAGCCTTCACTCACCACCACCAAAAACACATAGCGCCCAGGGGGAATATTGACCATGACGAACGCACCGTTGGCGTCAGTCACACTCCCCACACCCGTAGATGCATCAAATACATAGGCTTGCTGATTCCCTTCACCATAGATGGGAGCCAAATGGACGGCACGATTGGCAATTACCACTCCTTGGGGATTCAACAATCGGCCACGGAGCAATGCTTTGCCCGCTTGGACGGGAGCATTGGGGGTGGGCATGGCTGGTGCAGTGCCGGCACATCCAGTCAATACCACAATCGTGCAGATTAACCACATATATGAGCATAAAAATTGTCTTTTCATGGTAATTCCTTGCCAAATAATCCAAAGGTATTATGGCATATCTACTACAGAGCGTCTATAGTAATGTCAGTGAATTATCAAAAGGAGTTGCTATGACCCATTTGCGTCGATTATGGATGAGTAGCGTGTTGCTGGTCATCCTACTTGCAAGTAGCGTGAGCGCGGCGTTTGCTGCCGACAACGCCTACGCCGTCAATTATATTACGTCAATCACCTACATGAATGTGGGTACTGACGCTGCCAATCTGAGCGTGACGTTTTATAATGCAGCCGACGGCACCACCACCGACTACCCACTCCTCAATACCAACGGCAGCGCAGTCACCATTCCCGTTAAGGCCAGTTCGTCGATTGCCGTATCAGCGGTGAGTGGCTTATCGGCGGCCTGGAAGGGTGGCGCGGTGATTTCTTCAAACCAGCCATTAATCGCGACCATGGTACAAGTATCGAACGATACCGTCATCAAGGTGCGTCCCGTTTCCAACGGATTCCAGAGCACCGATGGGAGTGGTACGATTATCGTCCCCACCGTCATGAAGGCCTGCTTCAACGACAAACTGACGACCCGCTTCAATGTCCAAAACGTCGGTGGCACGAGTAGCACCGCAAGTGTCACCATCAAATGGCCCAACGGCGACACTGCCTACACGCAAACCTCACCTTCATTAGCACCAGGGGCTGTTTATAGCGTCGACCTAGGTGCGCTAGGGAACCCGACAGCACCGACGAACCCCTACACGATCCCGTCAGGATGTACGTTCAATGGTTCGGCGGTGGTTACGTCAACGGGAAGCATGGTTGCCTCAGCCCTCGAAACCAGTACCATCAACAAATACGCCAACAGCTTCGAAGGATTCAAAGGCACGACAGCTGATGGCGCCACGAAAATTTACATGCCTTCGGCGATGTGTAGTGTGAATTATGGTGATGGTGACCAGTCATCGGCCTATGCCATCCAAAACTTGGCTGCTACCACCACCTCAGTGTCCATTGCCTTCACCTATCAAGTACGGACCAACGGAGTATTGGGGAGTCCGGCGACAAACACAGTCACGCTCGACATCCCCGCCAATTCCAAAGCGAGTGTCCCTGGGTGTGATAGTCTAAAAAATTCCGTCGGCAACAAAAACACCGCCGGTGGCACCGGAATGCCAGCCAGTTCTATTGGTTCGGCAGTGATTACGTCCACGGGCGGCAACATCGTCGCCATCAGCAAAGTACTCGGTGCTGGCTTAACCACCGCCACACCTGGCATCATGAGTGGTGGCACGACGGTCAATGTCCCATTTGTGCGCTATAGCGACAAATGTTACGTACCAACGGTCAGTAATACCATCTGCCAAGGTGCCTCACGCCAACGCACCCTATTTGCCGTACAAAACGTTGGGACTTCGGCAGCGACTGTCACGATGACCCTGTATAACCAAAAAGGTGAGATTGTGGCAACCTACACCACCCCATCAATTCCCGCCGGTAGCAAAGTCTCGTTGAGCCCAGTCAGTACACCAACGCAAACCCTTACCCTTACCTCATCAACAAACGCAACTGCATTTTCTGAGTTCGGTTATTGGTGCCCCAGTATCACTGATGCACAAGCCAGTTGTACCGTTGCCTATGCCGGTAGCGCCTCGTTTACTAGTACCAGCCCAATTGCTGTCATTACCCGGGTCTTGACGATGAGCCCACTCGGACCGAGTGGCGACGACTACAACGGGATCCCCGAATAGTCGCACTTATGGCATCACGGGTACAAACGTTTGATAGACGGCTTGATAGGCATTGATTACCGTACCATCGAGATTGGGCATAATCAATTGCGCTTGCCACGTGACTACTTGTCGTCCCAATGCAATTTGCGTTGGGACGATTTGTTTGCTCACTACCCCTTGACCAGGCACATACGCCCACAAGGCAGGCGTCGCTGCATCGATCACCAAAATAGAGCCGAGCACCGTCGTCACCGCCCCGCGCGACCACACGAACGGTAAATCGCGATCGGCCACCCAGCGTTGCGCCACACCATCCAAACGCCAGACATGCGCACCATCGCCAAACAAATAAACCACACCCTCCAGCACCACCAACTGTACATCGGCTACTGCATGCGTAAAATCAACCCCTGATTGCCACGATTGCGCTTGTGGTGATAACGTCCATGCAGAGAGGCCAGCAGTCGCTGAAATCTGCCCCAGCACCAATAATGCCCCATCCACCCGCACCACGGCAGCGACTTCCAACGTGGCGGGAATTGCGGGTTGCACTTGCCATTTTTGGCCATCCCAACGCCACACACCGCGACCATCATCACTCCCCACCACCCACAACCCCGCCCCGTCAGCCCAGACCTTGGCGCCAGTTGGCACTACAAACGGCAGGTCAGCAAGGGCAATCCATGTGCGGGTGGCGCCATCAAATTGGAGCCATTGGGCACCATGATTCCCGGTAAACGCATACAATTGCCCAGCATACACCACCAATTGTTGCGCTGGCTGGGGATTGGGGAGCGCTGGCAGTCGCGCCCAGCGCGTAGGAGCTGAGGATTGTTGGCGAATCACTGGGGCTACTGGGGTTTGGGTCGTCCACCACACTAGGCCACCCCCAGCAATCACGACGACGCCAATCACCGCCAGCATCCACCAGTGCCATCGGCGGGCTGGGCGCATTGTATCGACAGGGATTATTAGCGGGGGCGGCGGTGCGACAATTGATACAGGCGCTACGGGCTGATTTTCTACTACGAGCAGGCCATGCCGTACCGCATACAGGCTCGCTTCGGTCCGTGAAGCCACATTTATTTTTGCAAAAATATTGCGCACATGCACTTTGACGGTGTTGTCACTGATATCAAGCTGCCCGGCAATTTGGCGATTACTCAGCCCTTGGGCGACGAGGAGCAAAATCTGCAATTCACGCTCGCTGAGTTCGCTATTCATCGTGGCACCGCAAAAATCGTCACATCACCCACGCGGTACAGCTCAACCAATTCAGGGTTATCACGCAACGTATCGCTTTTGGCGGCAGTGCCTCGATTGGTAGCATAGATAGTCGTTATGTCAGGATGGTTTTGCAAGAAAGTCTGCAACGCAGGCCAACTGCCATCGGCATCACGAATTTGTCCGGTTTGCTGGCTGATTTGCTGTACCCAGTCATCGGCGCCGTAGGTATAGAGCACTGGTGGTGTAGTGACTTGGCGCCCTGTCAACGGCAACGCCCACCAGCCCCCATCGCTGCCGCGGTCAATCTGCCACATCCAGCCACTGGCATTGGTGAGTATCACGGCATCTTTGGGGAGATTGGCATCGATCCACTGCATGGCATTGAGATCATCCGCAGTGGCAATGATCGTTTCGTCATTCACTACCTGTTGCAAATCACTCGCACTCATCACCGCCAACACAGTCATTGCCAACACCACCACAAGCTGCCAACGGGGGAGACGCACCACTACCCAGCCAAGCAGCCAGGCAATCGTCAAACCGATTGGCACGTACATCGCCGTAATCACCGTTTCGTTCGTAAAAAACGAAATGTAGGGTAGCCCAATCAACACCGGATTAGCGAGAAGTATCACCACCAACAACCACATCAACAACTGGGCAATGCGCAGATTGCGTTGGTGCATCCCCCACCAACCTGCGACAAGCAACGCCGGTACCAGCCAACGATTGTTGCGCGCCCAAAATAATCCATCAATAAACGCATTTTGCGTGTTGTTACCCACTACATGCATTGCCGAAGCCCCAGCACCAGCTCGGGCTTGGCTCGCCACAAACCACCACCATGGCAACGTCACCAGCAACGCGAGTCCCGCCGCCCACCACGCCCTTTTGGGTACCTGCATATACCGCATTAGGCAGACCACACCCCAAGCCAACGCCATCACAAATACCACCATATGCACGAGGCTGAGCCCCGCCAGCACAATCGCCGTCCACACCCAACCACGGGCACTCGTATCTTCCCACAATGATTCGATGGCCACCATGGCTAGTGGTAACCACGCCATCCCCATCAACAAGGTATAGCGTCCCCAACTAAGGTAATAGGCCGGCATAATCGAAATCAAGCCAACCACGATAGCCGCCATAATCACTGCCGGCCATTGCCGCCACCAGACCCATGCCAGCGCTACCACACTCGCTACTGCCAGCAGATTAAACACCTGCCCGCCATATAACAATACCGCTACCAAATCAGCAGGGGTTAAGCCACTCGCGTGGAGCAAGGCC
>CALFIC010000210.1 GCA_937876225.1 uncultured Chloroflexota bacterium
ATGTCAACCACGATTTGGCACGAACGTTGCAACGATGATTCGAGGATCTCCAGCTTGCCGGTGGCATCGGCGTGGGTCAGCGCCGCCGCTTGGGTCAGTGTTTCACAAAAAATACTGGCCGTTTCGGCCAGCGCCATCGGGGTATCGCGGTTGAGCGGGGTTTGGCTGGCGAGGTTGAGGTTGTGGTAGGCGTGCCCCAATTCGTGCGCCAACGTCATGATGCTGCCAATCGAGGGCTTGTAGTTCATCAGCACCCGTGATTGGTCGTGTTGCAAGCCAATACAAAACGCCCCGTCGACTTTACCCATGCGTGGCTCGGCATCGACCCAGCCTTCGGCAAAAGCCCGCCGCGCAAAGTCCCCCATGCGGGGCGAATAGGCGTGGAATTGCGTGGCCACAAATTCGCAAGCCTCGGCGTACTCCCAGCTTTTGCCACCCGTGGTCACAGGTGCAAACAGGTCGTACCACGGTAATTGTGGGCCTGACCCCAGCAATGTGGCCTTGACTTTGAGGTAGCGCCGGAACAGTGGGAAGCTGTCGTGGGCCGCCCCCATCATGGCGTCGAGGGTGGCCCGGTCGATGCGGTTGTCGAGTAACGAAATATCCACCGGGCTAGCAAAGCCCCGCCGTTTGGCCAGGGTATTGACTTCACCCTTGATGGCGTTAATCGCCATGGCCAGGGGCATCGATTGGGCTTTCCAGGTGGCGATTTCGGCATCATGGGCCGCCTGGCGAGTTTCGCTGTCGCTGTCATACGCCAAGGCCCGGATGGCGCTCATCGGCTGGGTTTTGCCATCAAACTGCACGCTCAGTTGCGATGTCAAATTACTATGCAATCGTGCCCAGGCGCCACCACCACTCACATTCAGTTCGGCCGCCACAGCTTCGGCCTCGGGCGACATCTGATGTTGGGCACGGCGGGCTGCTTCCTCAAGCATAAATTGCTGGTTGGCAATCAGCGCCGATTGTGCCACCAGGCTGGCAATATCGAGGCAGCCGGCCCACGCCGTCAGGCGCGTGCTGAGCTGACTAAGACGTACGAGGCGCTGACGGAGCTCGCTCAGGCGTGCTTGGGCCACACTATCGCGGGAATTGGTGCTGACAAAGCAGTAGATGTAGGCGTTGAGGGTGCGGATTTGGGTCATCACTGCACCGGTCTCGGTCAAAATTAATTCGACCACATCAGCAGCGACCTGCACGGAGGTATCGTGTTTTTGGACCTGGTGCTGGTCGTAATGGGCAGTCAAGGTGGTCAAGGTATCGTCGAGGGTAGTAATGGCGCTGGCCAAGGCGGGATCATCGATCCCCGCAAAGGGCGTATCCATACGCCAATGGGGTAATGTGCTCATGTGGGGCTCTTTCGTTGACGGCACAGGCGGTATTCAGGTAGGATGTATCTATCATAACAAAAGAACGTCTCTGCCGGACATCACGTTGGTCGATGTCGGTATGTCAGCGCAATATGCAAAGGTGCAACCGCATGCCTCACACAAATTCCGCCGCAATTCCTCCTGTGACCCTGCACGATGGCCGCGTGGTCGCAGTGCGCTCACTCCAACCCGACGACAAAACCCGTTTGTTGCAATTTGGCCAAGCCTTGCCCCAAGACGATTGGTTGTACCTCGAAAACGACCTCCGTAGCCCCGAAATCGTCGCCCGTCTCGCCAACGCCTCGGCTGCCGAGCATTGGCGCCAAATGGTTGCCATCGAAAACGACCAAATCGCCGCCTACGCCTCCGTCCGCTTGTCGTCTGGCCGTACCAGCCATGTGGCCACGGTGCAACTGATTATCGGCGAAGGCTGGCGGCGGGTCGGTTTGGGGCGCGCCATGGGCGCGGTGATTTTTGAAGAAGCCAAAAAGCTCCAAGCTAGCAAAGTAGTGGTCGAAATGCTCGAAGCCCAGCGTAGCGGTCAGGCTATTTTTTCACGCCTCGGCTTCCGCATCGAAGGCACGTTGGTCAACCACGCCCGTGACCGCTTTGGCAAACACCACAACTTGGTAGTGATGGCTACCCTCGTCGATGACGCAAGTTATCGCCAATGATCCGTCAATTGCATGACGGTGAGGTAGGTTTGGCGTAGGCGTTCGAGCCCTTCGGGAGTGACTTCGCGCATGTTGCGATAAATCTGTTTGTCGAGCATGTTGCTACTCGTCCCCCCTTGCCACAACCGCCACGAATCGTTGTCGATGACGTCGGCCACCACCAATTCGTCGGTGCTGGTGCGCCCAAATTCAATCTTGAGGTCGACCAACGTCACGTCATGCGCCTGCCACGCATTTTCTAATACCCCAAACACCTGTTGCGCCATAGTGGTCATCGTGGTGAGGGTCGCTTGGTCAGTGATTTTGGCCGAAATCAGTTCGTCGACGCTCATCAAGGGATCGTGGTTGGCATCGTCTTTATAAAAAAACTCCGTAATCAACGGGTCAAAGCGCTGCCCTTCGGGAATCTGGGGGTGGCGTTTGAGGTATGAGCCGGTGGCGATGCGGCGTGTCACTACCTCAAGGGGGATCATCGTGCAGCGGCGCACCACCATCGTGTCGTCGCTCTCGCCGTAAGCCACAAAGTGGCTGGCAATGGTGGCCCGATTCAGCAAGGCAAAATTGTTGGCGGTGGTGCGCCCACTAATCAGCCCTTTGCCGGCAATCACGTTGCGGCGGGCACCATCACCAGCGGTGATGTCGTCTTTGCTGACGATAATCGCTAAATCGGCGTCACTGGGGTGGGCATAGACTTGTTTGGTTTTGCCTTCGGCAATCAATGGACCGCGTTGCATGGTTAGGCCTTTGTGGCTAGACTGGCGATAAGCTCATCCCAGTGCATAAAAATCAACAGATGCCCAGCCCCGGGCCAGATGCGTACCGTCGTTTGGGGTAAAAGTTGTTGCAGACGTTGGGCCGCACTCGCCGGGGTAATCCGATCACTATCACCATACCAACAGGTGATGGGGTGGGTAATCGTGGCAAAATCAACACCCCACGGTGCCCCGACGATCGCGAATTCGGTGAAATAATTTAAAAACCCCTGCCGGAAGCTTTCGCTCAACATGTCACGAAATGATTGACCTTCCGGTGCGGCGACATAATTGTTTTCGGCCGCAGTAAAAGTCCCCCGCATCAACCAGATGCCAAATTTGCCCGCTTTGGCACCGACGCCAATCACGAGATTGAGGAAGGCCACCAATGGTTTCAACCAAAATTTGGGTACGTTGGTGCCAAACGAATGCAACCAACGATTGAATGCCGACATCTGTTGCAGGTCGCGCGCTGCGGCGGGAACCACCCCCGACATAATATGGATACGTATCACCCGCTCAGGTGCCATACTCGCCAACGCCAATGCATACGGGGTACCGGCTGAGTATGGGAGGAGCACACATTGTGCCACCCCCAGCGTATCGAGGACGGCCAAGGCATCGTGACGCCAATGGAGCACACTGCAATCGGGGTCGGGTGTCGACATCCCAAAGCCTGGCCGATCGATGATAATCAGCCGTACCTGATGTTGATCGAGGATAGCAGTATTGGGGATTTGATTGCGTGCCCCAGGGAGTCCATGACAGAGCAATACGGGGATGCCGTTCTGCGGACCACTGTCGCTATAGGCGACAATCCGCCCATCAGGGCGCTGGATAGTGGCATACATGGTACTCATTGCAACACAACTCCTTGCCCCGCACTCACTGCGCCGACCACGCGGGCTACAGGTACTGCCGCACATGCGGCCGCCACGGCATCAGCTGGTACTACTACCAGCATACCTAATCCCATATTGAATGCATGGTAAGCGCTATCTTCGCTAATGTCACCTGCCTGCACCAAAAGCTCAAAAATCGCTGGAATCTGCCAACTGCCACGGTTGATAACCGCCCCACATCCCGCTGGCAAAATCCGTGGCAGATTGTCAACCACCCCACCGCCGGTAATATGTGCCAAGGCGTGGATGGTGACACCAGCCGCCGTGAGTGCCGTGTATTCGGGGATGTAGCAGCGGTGCGGGATTAGCAACGCTTCGCCCACGCTTTGGCCATTGAGGCTGGCAGGTCGGGCATCATAGCCCCCGAGCGCGGGGACAATTTTGCGCGCCAACGAATAACCGTTGGTGTGCAGTCCATCCGATGGCAACGCCAAAATTACATCGCCCACTCCCACATTGCGGGGTAGCATGGCATGACGATCGACGACTCCGACGATTGTGCCCGCCAGGTCAAACGTGTTGTCGCGGTAGACACCGGGCATTTCGGCGGTTTCACCACCCAGTAACGCACATCCCACCGCTTTACAAGCGGCTGCTAGGCTTTGCACGATGGTAGCGACTTGTTCGGCCTTGAGGCGATCGACGGCAATATAATCAAGGAAGAAGAGCGGTCGCGCCCCTTGGACCAAAATATCATTGATGCAATGATTGACCAAATCGGCGCCAATGGTGCGGTAGTCGTTGCAGGCCGCTGCGACCAGTGTTTTGGTGCCGACACCGTCCGTCGAGGCAACCAGCATCGCAGCGCCGAGATTATCGACTGCTTTGCTCAAATCAAAGCAGCCCCCAAACGCTCCTAGCCCCGCTGCCACTGCCGGGGTATAGGTGGATTGTACAGCTGCGGCCATCAAGGCGACGGCCCGATTTCCTTCGGCAATATTGACACCGGCCGCGGTATAGTCGCTCATGAGGTGCTCCTGTAAAAAAACGTATTATGGGTAATTAAAAATGAATTCTACGGCGCCATAAGGCGATACTCTGTAACAACCCTACTGCGGCAAACGATGTCACCGTAAAGCTGCCACCGTACGACACAAACGGCAACGGGATACCCGTGATGGGCATAATACTCATATTCATGCCGGCATTGACGAGTACGTGACAGAGAAACATCGCAGCGATGCCGGTTGCCATCAAACGCCCCAACATATCGCGGGAATTGGCTGCAATGTCGAGCGCTTGCCAGATGAGCACCCCGAGGAGCAAGAGCATGACCGCTGTGCCAATAAAACCTAATTCCTCACCCGTAATGGCAAAAATAAAGTCTGAATACTGGACTGGCAAATAATTGCCTTGACTCATCACCCCCTGGGTCCAGCCTTGGCCATTGAAGCCTCCCGACCCAATTGCTGTCAGCGATTGGATGATATTCCATGCACCTGATTTGAGTTCGGGGTCGTATTTGATTGGATCAAGAAAGATCAGCAACCGGGTCCGTTGATAGGGCGCCAAAATATACGTCCAGCCAAAATAAAACACTGGTGCGGCAACGCCGATGAGTGCCCCAAATTGGGTAATCGTCATCCCTGCAACGAGCGTCATTAGAATCCACACCGAACCAAATACCAAGGCTGTCCCAAAGTCGGGTTGAATAAAGACAAGGAACAATGGAACGCTGAGGAGCAACACGCTCCCGATAAATGGCCGCCATTGGCTACTAACACGTTCTTGGCTAGCCCAAAACCCCGCCAGCACCATGATAATGACGAGTTTAATCGGCTCTGATGGTTGCACTGTGCGTAACCCAAAGTCAATCCAACTTTGGGCACCGCCACGGACGTTCCCATAGATGAGTACAACCGCCAACAATACCACACTCACGATATATAACGGAAATGTCCAACTTTGAAAGGTGTGATAATCCAAAAAGGTAATCCCTACCATCACGGCAATTCCAATCAAGAGATTCACCAGGTGGCGGCCAAAATAGCCTGTGGTCATCGGATCATGCAAGGTCGCACTATAGACCATCGCCAAGCTAAATGTCGTCAGCCCGACGAGAGCTGCCAGCAAAATAAAATTATAATCACGCCACGAATTATTCATGCCTTTATCCTCGAGACAATTTGACCATTACTGTTGATTATATACTGCCCTCGCATGACGAGTATCATTGTCTACGCCCCACATAAAATCCCTGCCCTTGATCACTCACTTCGCCACGTAGTTCACGCATCAACAAATCCCCCAACATATCTGCTGATTCGCGCATCAGAATACGACATAGCTCATCGATATGGCGCGGTACCTGCAATAATTGCATGAGTGGATCATCGATTTCTGCAGGTGCATGAATACTATAGCCGAGGCTTGCACAAACGTCGTGGGCGTTGCGTACTGGGATTGCTCCTTGGCGCAACAATTCCAAGCACCCGGCACTCTGCTCCGAAAAAACTGACCCCGGCACCGCCATCACATCCCGTCCTTGATCCAAGGCTGCCTTGACGGTAATCAAGGCACCGCTTTTTTCGCCGGCTTCGCTGACAATCACTCCTTGTGCTAACCCACTAATCAAGCGATTGCGCGCAGGGAAGAGCGGTGGTATGGCTTTGGTGCCTGGATAAAACTCACTGACCAGCGCAGAGCCACGGCTTGCCAAAATTTTGTTGGCTAACCAGCGATTCCGTTCGGGATAGATTAAATCCACTCCTGATGGCAAAACCGCAATGGTCTGCCCCCCACCAAGTAGGGCGTATTCATGAGCGACGGCATCGATTCCACTCGCCAACCCACTCACAATCGTGACATCTTGGCGGGCGAGGTCATGCGCCAATCGGCGGGTAATATCGACACCATAGCCACTCGGCTTGCGGGTGCCAACCATCGCCACGCTGCGTTGCGCAAATGCGGCAACATTCCCCCGCACGAACAAAATAAGTGGTGGGTTGGGGATTTGGGCAAGGAGTGCTGGGTAGTGTGGGTCGTGAATGCCGAGGATGGTAATGCCCTGTTGACTGATTCTTTCGTAGTCGGCGTCGTTGTCCCGCCGGGCTTGTTGCATGATGCCACTAATAAGTTGGGGTGGGATACTCGCATGGCGCAATTCGTGATGTGATGCCAACAAAATCGCTCGTGCACTCCCAAAAAAATCGATGAGTTTGGTAATTCGTTGTGCCCCTAAGCCGTCGATGCGGACGAGCCCTAGTAATGCTGATGCCTCGCGCATATCATCCTCCTGTCTGTGCATTTGGAGTGATGATATGCGCAAGGCATTACGCAGGCATTACCAATGGGGGATTATGGCGTGACGTGTTGCCAGCTCGCAATATTCCAGGTAATTGGTGCCAATGGGTCTGGTTTGACCCCGGTCATATTATTGGTGGTGATGACTACTCCGAGGCGTTGAAATAACGGCATCGACGGAAGTTCGCTGGTGAACAGTGTTTGTTGCGCCAAATATTGTTCGTGTTGCACGGCGGCGTCAAGCGACGTTGCCGCTTTTTTGACCGCAAAATCGGCGTCGCGCGTACACCACCCTGCAAAGTTATTACCAATCCAACCATTGATATCACTTGGTACGGCGCTACAGCTCCATAATTGCAATCCCGCCGGGTCGGGGGTGGCAATCCAGGCAAATAAGGCTAGTT
Organism: uncultured Chloroflexota bacterium; assembly: GCA_937876225.1. Lineage (GTDB taxonomy): Bacteria > Chloroflexota > Chloroflexia > Chloroflexales > Roseiflexaceae > UBA965. The sequence continues at coordinate 7,346 of CALFIC010000210.1, forward strand.
CGAATTGGCGCAAAAAGAGTGGCCCATTGGGCGCAAAAATTTCTTCGGGGGGCAAAGTACGTACATTGATTTCGACGCCAATTGACTTCATATCGCTCTTAAAGCGATCGGCGATCTCTTGACGTAATTGACTCCCTGTGGTGGTCACTAACTCGAGGGTCAATGTCACCCCTTGTTTCGAGACGCGCACTCCGCTATCACGCATCGGGTAGCCAGCAGCATCGAGCAATGCATTGGCTTTTTCAGGATTAAATGGGTAAAGCGTTAGTTGGTCTGCAGGCACATCACCCCGTTGCTCTGGCAAAAGCCAGCTGTCAAGCACTGGCGAGCGCCCATTGAACAAGGTGTCGGCTAATGCTTGGCGATTAAATCCATATGCCAACGCGCGCCGTACTTTGATGTCTTGTAGGATTTGCACATCGAGGTTGTAATCGATATGCTCCCACACCGGGCTTCGGAAGTAGGTGACGGGTAATCCAGCACGAGCATCTTGGTCGATAAAAGCGTATTGGTCGACGGCCACTCGGTCAGTAACCGCTACGTCAAGGTTGCCGTTTTGCAGATTGGCACGAATCATATCGACACCCGACATCGTGGTGAGGACGACTTGAGAGGTGGCTGGGATGGTGCCGTAATAATGTGGATTGCGCACAAAACGAATCTCGTTGCTACTGCGTGATTCAATCACATATGGTCCATAGCCAATCGGTTTTTGGGCAAACTCACTGGTCCGAATATCAGCCGGCGCAACGTCTTTGAGCAGATGTTGGGGCAACGGCATCCAATAACTCAAAAAGAACCCTGAACCAATTAAATCGGGTTGGAGCGTGGCCTTGGTGGTTGTGTCGTCTATTTTTTCGTAGTTGGCCGTACGGTCAAGGAGCAAGCGCGCTTCTTCGCCGAGCGGGGCGTTTTTGCGGGCCAACTCATAGGCAAACACCGAGTCTGCGGCGGTGAGGGGTGTACCATCAGACCAAGTGAGTTTGTCGTTCCAATGATAGGTGATGGCAAGTTGTTGTACTTGGGTAATCACCGCCGTCGTGGTGGTGGTAATATTGCCGGCGGCATCGAGGTACACCGAGACGTTGTTGATTTGCACATCGCCGTTTGCGATGGTCGGAACACGCGTCAAAACTCCAGTCGTTGTATAGCCATAGTTGTAGGTCAAAATCGGTGCGGGGTAGAGCATCTCGGTGGCGATGCTGTTGATGCGGTGTAACGCACTGTCGTTGGCATAGGGGAACAAATCATTGGGTAATTCGGTGACGCCTACCGCCCAGACATCGTTGCGTTGGGCAAGTGCCTGTGCCACGGCTTGGTTGGTAGGGACTTCTTGCGTTGTTTTGGTGGTATTGGCAGCGACAGGGGTGCGGTCACGGACGCCACCTTCGATTTGGCAGGCGGTTAACAGGCTCAATACCAAGAGTGCGCCAATCCAGAGGCGAGTATATTTCATCATTAATCCATCTCCCGCGGATGTAGCGCACGGTACTGGCGCCACATATCGTGTGTGAGTCGCATTTCAAAAAACTCCACCCACATCATGTGTTGTTCCACACGGAAGTGGGATTTGAGGTGTCTGATACTTGGCGTATCGATTAACGCCTCATTAATCGTATTGTAGGCATTCCGCCAGTCACTTTCAACATATTCAAAAGATAAACTACGGTATGATCGTACAGCCCGTTCGTTCGGCGCCGCCACATCGAGCAGCATCGTATCAAACCCAAGCGTTGTGAAGTAGCTATCGAGGAAGCCTTTCATGGCTTCGGTACCAAGTCCGCGTCCTACATACGACGCGGAAAAAGTAATCCCCAAGCGGGCATGTTTGTTGGCATTATCGATATCACGCAACGAAATCCGCCCCATCAAATCACCCGAACGACTGTCGACCGCCCAATGCCGTCGCGAGCCAATCATGTCAGTCAGCCATGACCCCGAAAACGGCACATGGGGGCGCTGTAGATTCCAAATGACTTCGAGTGGGTCGTGGTATTCGGGCCAATAGCGACAGCGATCATCGTCATAGCGGTTCCATGCCCGAATAATAGTGCGCGGTGTATGGAGCATATCAGTCGCCTTTGCCGAGTAAATGGGCTACGATTTGCGGGAATACCTCGCCGGGTGTGGTTTGCACGGTATGATTGGCCATCAAACTAAACACCGAATCATCAGGCGCAATCACAATCCGACAGGCGTTGGCCCGTTGTGCGATAAACGGGAATTGTGCCACGGGGTCGAGGGCACTGATTTCCCCCAAAAACAAAATCGTATCGCATTGTTCGACTGCCCGGGTCGCCCGACTCACGTCGTGGCGGGCAAAGCCCTCACCCAGCAACACCACATCGGGGCGTAAGGGACTGCCACAGCGTTGGCAACGGGGTGGTGTTTCGCCTTCTTCGTCCCAATCGCCAAGGTGACCATTTTCGACGCAACGCGTGCGCTGGACACAGCCATTGAGCTCAACCATATCCCGTGACCCAGCCCGCCAATGTAACCCATCGATGGCCAAACTCACCAACAGAAACTCCGGAATGTGTTGCTCGAGGTCCACGAGGGCATGATGGGCAGCACTTGGTGCGGCTTGTGCGGCGAGTTGGCGGCGAAAATCGTACCACTGCCAAACCAATTTGGGATTGCGGGCATAGGCCTGTGGCGTCGCCAAATCACGCACATCGTAATTGGCCCATGGACCGGTAAGTGCTTGGCGAAACGAGGCAATCCCACTTTCGGCAGACATACCACCGCCCGTGACGACGACCATGCGTTTTGATTGGCGAAATTGTGTGAGCAATGCGCTGGGTAGAATCATACCGGTATACTCATATCATTCTGATTTAGGGGGTCGGTGCGACAAGTCGATTTTGCGGAGCCCAGCCATCAACAACTTTGGCGTCACTACCGGTATATTGCACGTGCAACCACGCTGTCCCATCGGCGGTGCGTGGTCCATCTAGCCACAAAACTTTACTTCCGGCGGGAATCTGGCTGACGACGGTGCTTTTGCTGTCAGGGTCACTTTGTAATGGCAGTTGACTATCACCGGTGACTTGCAGTGTTTGGGCATCAACAGATGTACTGCCATTGATAATACCATCGAGCCATTTGGGCATGATGATTTTTGCTGAAGACGTTTCAGACCCTGTATTACTGAAGTTTTGCCAGATGCGACTGATTTGCGGTGATGCCAGTAATTGTGGTCCAAACAACCAGCCCGCGCCACCAAGCAGTGCCACGAGGAGCAACCCAATCACCCAGCGGGCAATTCCTGAACGCTGTCGTGGATAATCATCGCGATAGACTGCTGCCGCCGTGGTGTCGCTATTCCCACGCCCAAATGCCGCCGATGTATGAGAATTGTCAATCAGCAAATCGCGCCGTACCCGCTCAATCAACGCAAGTAATTCATCACAATCGTGCAGGCGATAATCCGGGTTGCGCGCCGTACAACGCATCATTAATTCGTCGATTTGCGGTGGGCACCCTTCGGCAAGAATACTCGATACCGGGGGGATATCGTTCTGTTCGTGCAGTTGGGCGATTTCATCCGCGGTATCACTCGTAAATGGGCGCATGCCACTCATCATCTCAAAAAAGAGCACACCAATTGCATAAATTGCACTTGTGCTGGTTTCGGCCATCCCTTCTTTACGTTCGGGGGCGCGATAACTGGCAATATCAATTAGCGATTGATTGGGAGTAAGCGTGCAGTTTTCGATCCATTTGACATGGCCTTCACTCACCACCACAAAATCATTGCTACTAATTGGGGGATGCGGAATATGTGATTGCTGACAGGCGTTGACCACGCCCACAATTTGGCGTAGATACTGCAATGCTTCAAGTGGCGACAATGGCGCCCGCGCCCGCAACGTCTGACCCGTAATAAATTCGGTAATAAAAAATGGTCGATTTTCGATGGTGCCACTATCATAGACCTCAGGCAATGCACTATGCACATTGCGGGCGCGTAATTCTGAATCCGAAATAAAGCGCTCACGCAAGCTCCGTTGCTCGACCAAATGACTGCGCATGAGGTTCAATAATACTGGTCGGTTTAGTTTGTCGTCATAGGCGCGATAAACAGTGGCAATGCGTGTCGCTCCGAGACGCTCATCGACACGGTATCGTCCGTGAATGCGTGGCTGTGTGGTCATGCCCGCTTACCCTATTCCATACGCAAAAATACACGAATATCTTTGTTCAGTATAACACTATGATGCAGAGTAGTAAATAATCACAAAAAACCACTCCTCCTTCCTCTGCAAAGGGGCGAATAACGGCGAATAACGTTCGCAGGTATGATTCGTCGCTTTCATAGGGGCGAATAGGGGCGAATAAATTCGCAGGCATGATTCGCCGCTACTACTTCCTCCTTCATTTCTGTTGTTATAATACGTGTGTGGAAAAATTCCCCAATAGCAAGCGAGGTTTTGTATGTTTCGTGATATCGACGCCGTTCGCACCAGTCTCGCCAGCCAAAAATACATCGCTAACGAAACCATCGCTACCACGCTGTTCCTCGCCAATAAACTCGAAAAACCAATCCTCGCCGAAGGTCCGGCAGGTACCGGCAAAACCGAGCTTGCCAAAGCCTGTGCCGGCGCCCTCGACCGCGAACTCATCCGCCTACAATGCTACGAAGGCATCGACGAATCCCGCGCCCTCTACGAATGGGAATACGCCAAACAGCTCCTCTATACCCAGCTCCTGCGCGAACGTGTGGGCGGCATGGTCAGCAATGCTACCACCCTCGCCGCCGCCGCCGATGCCATCGCCCAAGAAGAAAACGTCTTTTTCTCTGATCGGTTTTTGCTAGCCCGTCCCCTGCTCCGCGCCATTACTAGCCCCAAACCCGTCGTTTTGCTCATCGACGAAATCGACCGTGCCGATGCCGAATTCGAAGCATTTCTGCTCGAAATCCTCAGCGACTTCCAAGTCAGCATCCCTGAACTAGGCACAATCAAGGCCATACACAAGCCGATCGTGATTTTGACCAGCAACGACACCCGCGAATTATCTGAAGCGCTCAAACGACGCTGTCTCTTTTTGTATGTAGGCTACCCGGATGCCGCCGCCGAGCTGGCGGTGGTCAATCTGCGTGTGCCCGGCGTGCCCCCCAAATTGGCCGCCCAAGTGGTCGATATGGTGCAACGCCTGCGCCAACTCGATTTGCGCAAAACCCCCAGCATGTCCGAAACCATCGATTGGGCTCGGGCGCTCGTCGAACTCAACGTGCGTCACCTCGACCGTGCCGCCATTGACTCCACCTTGAATGTGCTCCTCAAATACGAAAGCGATTTGCAAAAAGCTCGTCGTCTCGTCGCTCCCAGTGATGCCGCTGAATTGGGCGAGGTCGATCCCCGTGCCCGTCGTGAAAAAGAGCGCGATCGTGATCGCGACCGTGACCGCGATCGCCGCCGCTAATAACACAAAGGCAATAGCATGGACGAACGATTAGTGACGTTTATTCGCGCAATGCGCGGGCGTGATGTCCGAATATCGCTTGCCGAAAGTATCGATGCCCTGCGGGCACTCGAAATAAGTGGGATTACCGACCGCACTGTCGTGCAAGCCGCCTTACGCAGCACTTTGGTCAAAGATTCTGCTGATGTGCCGGTGTTTGATGAGCTCTTTCCGCAATTTTTTGGGGTCGACGAACCACCCCCCATGCAACAAACGGGTGGTGGCTTGCCCGATGACGCCGCCGAGCAGTTTCAAGAAATGCTCCAACAGCTCCTCGATGACTTGACCGAACTCAGCGAAGAAGACCTGCAACGCCTCATCGAAGCCTTGATGGGCCAAGGGATGACGCGGCGTGAACTACGTGACATGCTCGAACGCAACGATGCCATGCCCGACATGAGCCAAGGTATGCCCCTGTCGTGGGCCATGCGTATGGCCATGGATGGGATTGGTATGCCCCAAGCCAATTCGTTGATGCAAGAATTACTCGACAAATTGCGCCAAATGGGCGTTGACCCCAGCCAAATCAAATCGGTCGAGCGTGATTTGCGTGAAAACCGTGCCACCATCGCCCAACAACTCGCCGAAATCATGCAGGCCGAGCAAGGCGCCGGGCGCGATGATCGTGAGCGCGAGCGTGACCGCGACGAATTCCTCGACCGCCCGTTTGACCAATTCAGCTTCGACGACGTGCCTAACTTCCGCCGTGAAGTCGCCAAACTGGCCGCCCGCCTACGCTCGCAAGCGGCGTTGCGCATGAAGCGCGCCCAACACGGCCACCCCGACATCCGGCGCACGGTGCGCGCCAACCTGCGCTTCCAAGGCATCCCAATGGATTTGCGCTATCGTCACCGCGATTTACGCCCCAAAATCACCGTGATTTGTGACGTGTCGGGCTCGATGCGGGCGGCAGCAGCGTTCATGTTGCTGTTGGTCTATGGCCTCCAAGACCAAATCAAACGCACCCGTCCGTTTGTTTATTACCGTACGATTGCCGATGTGACCCGTGACTTCCAAGAGCTCCGCCCCGAGGCGGCCATCCAAGTCATCCCCGATCGGATTCAGGGCGGGCCGTACCAGACCAGTTTGGGCAGTTGTTTGACCACGTTCTTGCAAGAGCATAGCAATACGGTTGATCGCAACACCACGGTTATTTTCATGGGCGACGGCGACGATCATCGCGGCATCCCGCGCG
>CALFIC010000211.1 GCA_937876225.1 uncultured Chloroflexota bacterium
ACGCCAAAGGATGCGTAGCCGCAACTCCAATGGTGTGGTCCCAGGCGGTGATACGAAACAGGGCTTGGGGCAACCAGTGCGCACATCGCCGGCATATGACGAACGACGCCCGCGATAAACGATCGGGCTAGTGCACTGGCACCAGTTTCATGTGACGGGTCGTACGTCGCGTTTGAGCCGTCAGGGTTTACGAAACTGAAGTGCACGTGGGCGCCGTTACCGGGTCCATCTAGGTACGGCTTGGGAGAGAAGGTTGCCTTGAGCCCCAATCGACGAGCACATTCGCGAATAATCTCGCGGGTGGCGATCGCGTTGTTGCGAACCGCCTCGAGAGGGTTGGCCTCCATCAGCGGCACATGCTTGAAGGCCGCCGCATGGAACACCACCTGCGGCCGCCACTGGCCGAAGGTGTGCTGCAGGTGGGCCAGGTCTTTCACATCGCCGATCACTCGCACCAGCGGCAAACCGGGGAAGCGCTGTCCCAGGTCCTGTTCGATGGTGTAGAGGTTGAATTCACTCAGTTCATACAGCACCAGGCGCGCGGGCGCAAAACGGGCCAGCTGGCGGCACAGCTCGCTGCCGATGCTGCCACCCGCGCCGGTTACCAACACGATCTGGCCGTGTAATTCATTGGCCAGCAAATCCAGCCTCGGCGGCACCGGGGCGCGACCCAGCAGGTCTTCCACGTCTAATTCCCGGATGTCTTGCACGGTGACCCGTCCGGTTGCCAAGTCAGACATACTCGGCAGGGTTTGAATATGCACAGGCAAAAGCTTGGCCATCTCCAATATCTGAAAGCGCCGCTCCCGGCTGGCGCTGGGCATGGCCGCCACACCCAGCGCGGCCCTGGCCTGGCAGCCGGCCCATGGCAATGCATGGGCCGGCGTGCTGTATGCCGGCGTGGTCTACGAGGCCCACCAGCCCACCCAGGCCGAGCATCTGCTCAACGTCTACCTGCCGCTGGCGCGCGATGTGGGCCTGCCCGACCACATGATCCTCAGCCATGTGATGTGCGCCCGCATCGCCTTCGGCCGGGGCGACATCGACGCCGCGCTGCAGTTCGTCACCGAGCTGGAGCACCTGGGCCACAACCGCCAGCTGCCGCGGGTGGTGGCCAGCGCGCGGCTGGAACGTGCCCGGGTGCTGATGCTGCAGGGCCAGGCCGAGGCCGCCACCCAGCATCAAACCTTGCAAACTCACATCGCCGAATTACACACCACCCTCACCGGCCAACAACAGACCCGCGACGACATTCATGCCAACCTACGCGCCATCGATGGCGCCCGCACCAGCTACAACGAGCAACGTCGTACCCTGCGCCAAGCGGTCGACACCGCCCAGCGCGCCGAAGCAGCCACCCAGGCCGCCATCCGCGAACGCCAACGCCAGGTCGAACGCCTCGACGAGTTGCTCACCAACCTAAGTCAATCCCAACAAAACGAACAACAACTGGTCAGCACTGCCGAAGCCCAGCTAGCCGCCCAGCGCGCCGCCCTCCAACAGGCCACCGACGCCGTCAGCCAGCACCAAACCCTGCTCACCAGCGCCCAAGCAGCCATCACCACCACCCGCCAACAAATCGAAACGGTGCGCAACGAGCGGGCCGCCCACGAAGAAGCCCTCACCGCCGCCCGCCGCGCCCTCAACCAGCTCGATTCGCGCTACCAAGCGCTGATGCAAATCCAGCGCAGTCATGGCGGCGTGGTGCAAGGGGTCAAGGCGGCGTTGGAATGGGCCGAACGGAGCAACAAATCGTTTGCGCTGGTATCGAGTATCATCAGCGCCCCCAGTAATATCGAACTGGCCATCGAAACCGCCCTCGGCGCCCGCTTGCAACACATCGTCACCGCCAATTGGGATGATGCCGAGGCGGCCATTGCCGCCCTCAAAAAAGGTGGTCAGGGCCGGGCAACCTTTTTGCCCCTCGACACCATCCGCAGTGGCGGCGACCAGCGCGCCCCCACCAGTGGCGAGGGCGTCATCGGCGTGGCAGCCGCCTTGGTGCAGAGCGAGGCCCGCTATGCCAAAGTGGTCGATTATCTGCTGGGCCGCACCTTGATTGTGGCCGATTTGGTGGTGGCACGCCGCGAAATCAGTCGCATCGGCGGGGGCTGGCAAATCGTCACCGTGGGAGGCGAGCAGGTCAGTAGCGGCGGCTCACTCACCGGAGGCGCCCAAGTGCGCGATGGTGGCACCTTACGCCGCGAACGCGATGTACGTGAATTACCGGGCGAAATCGCCACCGCCAAGGCCGAGGTCGATCGCATGGCCAGCCTCACCGCCCGCAGCAACAGCCAGCTTCAGCAACACGAACAAACCCTGCGCCAACACGAACAACAACGCCAAGTGGTGCAAGGGCAACTACAAACCCTGCAACAGCAACGCGAAGCCGCCCAGCGCGCCGCCAATAAAGCCGAATCCGACGTGGCGTTGGTGAATCAACAGGCCAGCAACGCCGGCGACCGCCACCGCGATTCTACTGGCCAGCGGACCCTGCTCAACCAAGAATTACTCGATTTGGCGGTGCAACAACAACAGCAACGCGCCGCCCTCGACCAAGCCTTCAAGGCCGAGCAAACCCTCATCGAGCAAAGCTACGCCGACGAAGATCGCCGCACCGCCGCCCAGCAACAGCTCACCGATGCCGAAGGCCAGTTGCGCGCTACCATGGCTACCATCCATGCCAGCGAGCAACGCCTCGCCAGCCTCGCGGCCACCCTACACCAACGCCACGCCCGCACTGCCGAGCTCGACCGCGAACGCACCACACTAACCGCCGAGACCACCGCCCAACAGGCCGAGCTCCACGAGGTGCAGATTCAAATCGCGGCCATCCAAACCCAACTGGCCCCCCGCGAAGCCCAGTTGCGGGCCGCCGAAGCCGAATTACCCGGCCACGAACGCCAAGAGCAGGCCTTTAGTCAACAAGTGCGCGATGCCGAAGCCGACGCCAGTCGCACCGCCTTGCAACTGCAACGGGCCAGCGACCGCATCGACGTACTGATTGAGCGCGCCCATAGCGAAGGCTACGACCTGGCCGTGCTCACCACCAGCAACGAGCCGATTGCGGGCGACGAAGCCAGCCTCAACCAGCAACTCAATACCCTGCGGGCCCAGTTGCAACGCCTCGGTCCAGTCAACCCCTTGGCCCTCGAAGAGTTCGACGAAGCCAACGAGCGCTATACCTTCCTCACCGCTCAAGTCAGCGATCTGCGCACCGCCGCTAACAGTTTGACCGAGCTCATCGCCGAGCTTGACGCCACCATGCGCGCCAATTTCGAAAAAACCTTCGGTGCCGTCGCCCGTGAATTTGCCCTCACCTTCCAAATCATGTTTGGCGGCGGCAGTGCCACCCTCGAGTTGGTCAAGCAGGGCGACGGGGGGGCATTGGCCGATATCGGCATCGAAATCAACGCCCGCCCCCCCGGCAAGCGCCAACAAAACCTCGCCTTGCTATCGGGGGGCGAACGCTCACTCACCGCCTCGGCGCTCTTGTTTGCCATCCTCAAGGTCAAACCGACACCCTTTTGTGTGCTTGACGAGGTCGATGCCGCCCTCGACGAAGCCAATGTGGCCCGCTTCCGGGCCGCCTTGGCCGATTTGCGCGACACCTCGCAGTTTATTGTGGTCACCCACAACCGTGGTACGATCGAAATAGCAGATTCGATTTATGGCGTGTCAATGGGTGACGATAGCGCCTCCCGCGTCCTTTCGCTCCGGCTCGACGAATTAGTCAAAGAACATCCGCATCTCAAATAAAGGATTCTACATGCCACGCCTCAACGATTTCCGCGCCGTTGTTTTTGACATGGACGGCACCTTGACTCCCAACATGCATCTGCATGGCCAAGCCTTTGATATTTTTATGCAAAAATACGCCATCCCCACCCCTGACGAAACCGTCACTGCCAGTTTGTCGGGCAAACGCAACAGCGAAATCTTCCCGATTTTGTTTGGGCGCGACCTGCATGCCGAAGAGCTCGAGCGCTATGCCGACGAAAAAGAAAATCTCTACCGCACCTTGATGGAACAGGTCCACGCCGTCCCAGGCCTGCACGACTTCCTAGTACACCTCGACAGCAACAACATGCCCTCGGCGATTGCCACCTCGGCCCCCCACGGCAATGTGGCACCTACCTTGACTCGCCTCAATTTGCCCAACTACTTCGCCACCATTACCCTCGGTAGCGAAGTGAAGCACGGCAAACCAGCCCCTGATATTTTCATTGAAGCCGCCCGCCGCCTTGGTGTCGACCCCGCCCACTGTATCGGCGTCGAAGACAGCTTCGCCGGGCTCCAATCCGTGCGGGCTGCCGGCATGTATACCGTGGCCATCGCCACTACCCACACCAAAGACGAGCTGGCCTATGCCCAGGCCGATGTGATTGTCAGCGATTACTAC
>CALFIC010000212.1 GCA_937876225.1 uncultured Chloroflexota bacterium
GCGTGGTGGTGGGGGTGCGCGTGGTGGTGGGGGTGCGCGTGGTGGTGGGGGTGCGCGTGGTGGTGGGGGTGCGGGTATTCGTAAATGTACGTGAATTCGCACGCGTTCGTGTATCTGAACGTGTGGCACTGGCGGACGAAGTTGGCGTCTGTGTGCGGGTATCGGTAACCGTACGCGACATCGTAGGAGTTTTTGTGCGGGTATTGGTGCGGGTCAATGTAGCAGTCTTGGTTGTCGTATTAGTGCGGGTATTTGTGATTATCGCCGTAGCGGTGCGAGTAATCACGGTATCAAGAATATCATTGACCGTCGCATTGACAGCAATCCGCGGCAACGTCAACGTGTTGACCGTACGTGTGTCATCGATAGATACACCATTGGTCGTCAATAATTGCAAAATTTGGCTAACCGAGGCATTCGGGAGCATACCTTTGATAACAGCCCACGCCCCAGCCACATGCGGAGTAGCCATTGAGGTACCAGAATAGATAGCGTAGGTCGTACCAGGATAGGCAATTGATGAATAGATGGGTTGACCGGGAGCAAAAAAATCAAGCAACCGATCACCATTGCCATCGGGGACATTATTTGCCGCTCCAGGTGAATTCGAAAATCCCGCCACGGTATCGCGGTATTGGACACCATCTTTACCGGTTTTGGAGGCACCCACGGTAATCGCCGCCGCCACACAACCGGGGTACGATACGCCATTGGTTGCGGATTCATTGCCACTAGCAATGACGGTCGCTACTCCAACGCTACGCAATTGGGCAATGTAAAACGCCGTAGCATCGTCATTGCAGGCAGTAGCAGATAAATCACCACCAAGGCTCATATTGACTGAGGCCAACGTCCCCCATGCCGGCGTGGCACGCTGTTCGTACAGCCATTCGAGCGCGGCGATTTGATCAGAATCAAATGACAAGGCACAGTCACTGGTACCACAATACTTCCCCCCCGCAGGGAATCGGGAATAAATCTGCACGGCAATCAGTTTGGCATCAGGGGCAACCCCTGACATGGCAAGTCCATCAACCGTCAGACGATTCCCAGCTACAATCCCTGCCACATGGGTGCCATGATTACAGCCACTAATATTACTCGCACACGGCAACGCGCTATTGACGGCAGTGCTACTCGGCACACCGTCGGGGCATAGTGACGTACTGCCGTAGCCACTATCTGTGGTCGAAAAACAGGCTTCGGCGATAACTTGTCCGGCCAAAAACGGATGCGTTTTGCGTACGCCGGTATCGAGAATCGCAACCGACGTACCAGCCCCGGCATAGCCTGCGGTATTGGCGGCGCGTGAACCGATCAATGTAGTGCTTTGATCGAGTGCGGGGGGATGGGGTCTATCGATTTGAACGCGAGCCACCGCAGGATCGCGCTGGATTGTGGCAATATCACTTGTGCGGACAGCGGCAACTAGCATCGGGGCAAGGTGCAAGCGCCGTGTCACGGTACGCAACAGTGTTCCTTGCCGACGCTCAAAGTCTGCTTGCGCAAGAGTAACTTGCGTGCGACGCACCGTCAGGCTATCACCGTGTAATGGATCGCGGGGCGTGGTAGTTTTGAGGATGATGATAACGGGAATGACAAGCGGGCGAGAGGACGGTATGCTGACAGGCACACGGTGGTTGGCATAGGTGACTGATATACCCAAAATCATCAGCACAATCATACACCATACAATTCCCCGCTGACGTATACCCCGTAGCCGTTGATCCATATCATCACCTTGCAGGTATCCCAAACCAGAATTCTTGTGGTCATAAATACACACTTCCACTATAGCGCAAATTAATGTGGGTGTGCGACAAACAAAAAGCCCTAGATGCACTCGTGCATCTAGGGCAACCTGACCGATGAATCTAGGAGTCAGCCAAGACAATTACCATATCATTTGCATCAAATGTAACGGTATTGGTTTTGTTGGGATTGACGACGATGCCGTATTGAAGCTCTTTATTGTTGCTATTTTCCTCAAGCCGATAGCCAATGGCTATTTCGTTACGGCGTCCAGCTGACTCTATAACGGCATAAAAATCAAGTTCGACCCCTATTTGCACATAGTCGCTGATAGGTTTGAGGTAGACTTCGGCACCGTCGGCATCGAACAAATCGGCAAAGACGGCGTTCAGCGCTTTGTTAGTTGACACTTGAGCCATCATCAAACTAATCAAACGATCGCTGACGATGAAGTCATCGGCCTGGGTGATTTCGGCCAAATTGCGATTACGCACATCGAGCATTTCGCTGACAATCGAGAAGCGATGACCGCTACGATCGGCAATATCACGCAAGTGGAGCAGGGTGACGAGAGTGCGTGCATCAGCCAATTGGGTTTCGAGCACATCCGAATACGACATCACGATGATATGGCGATAAGCGGCGAGTTCGAGTGATTCGAGTACTTTGCGATTGGTGGTATCGGCAGTATTGAAGTGCAAGACTTGATTTTGCAGGGTCATAGCCTGAGCAACATCAATAGCGTCACTAATCACATCTGATGCCACAATCGTAACTTGTGAGCCTGCAGCAACATAATTGTCAAGCTCACGGATAACTGCCGGGGTGCGCCAGTTCCAACCAAGGATGAGGGTATGTTCAGGTGACGCAACTGTTACAGCACTGGTTTTGATGAACGCTTCATTCACCGCGACACCATCACGGCCGTGATAATGAATACTACTATCATCGGCCGCTACAAAAATAAGTTGATCGTCGGCACCAATCACGATATCGAGGGGTGGATTCAGCTTCGATACACCATCGCCGGTGCGAATCCCCATCACGGTCGCCGTTTGGAAGGAATTCATCGCATCGGCGATTGTATGCCCTATCAAGGCTGGTTCGGCTTTAAAGTAGATTTCATCACCACCAAAGTCAAGCAATTCGGTATAGACAATCGACAAACCTGATTGGCGACAGGTTTGGGCCATGATGCGAGCCACCAAATCACCGACGGCAATGAGTTCGACTTCGTCGCCACCGACCATTTTGGCGACATCGAAGTTTTCAGGATTGTATATTTCGGCCACGATGTGGTAAGGCTCGGGGCGGCGATTGGGTGATTTGGTGATTGCCAACAGCACTTTGATGACTTGAGAATCGGGGTCTTCGCCATCGGGACGCACCACGATAATCGATTTGGCGGTCTGCAAACTTACTAACTGCAAATCAGTTGCTTCGATGGCATTACCGGTACGACACACGACCCGCGTCGTTTTGAGATCACCGACCTTATCAGTGATTTCTTCTTGCATTTCGACGGTATCTTTGTCACCCATGATAACGATACAGGCATCACGCTGGCTGGCATTGGCTTCGACCAATTCAGACACGAGGGTAATAATCGCCGGTGACCACCCCAGGATGACAGTATGGCCTGATTCGACGATGCGCGAGCGACCGCGGCGCAATGATTCGAGGCGTTCTTCGATACCTGCACTCAAGACACCAATCAAGGTACTGACCACAAAAATACCACCAATAGTGACCGTCAACATGGCAAACAAAAACGGCCAACCACCCTCGTCACCACCCATGGTGCCGGAGTCAAGGGTGCGCATCAAGCCCATCCACATCAATTTGGGTAACGAAATGTCATCGGGAGCGAGGTTAAATACTTTGACTACAAAGGCCACCAAAAAAATAATCGCTAATGATGCCAACGCAAGCAAGGCAATCAGCGCGCCGGTCCCTTTGGCAAATACGTTATCGAGACGATAACGCAATTGCTCTTTCCAATTTGACGGTAGCATACATACCCTTTCATCAATAATGCACTACGTACGAATAATCCTATTATACAAGCATCTACATACATTACTGTTGTAGGCTTGTATGCTATTGTGTGATTGCGCCCTCGATACAGATTATGTTTTTGTCAAAAAATCCATAACAATAGCAAAATATTCTTTTTTTGGTCATAAATAGCATTTTACATGGTTTATTTCGCTAGTATGTATCATCACCACAAAATCACTATGGGATAACTCATCAAAAAGGAAACGAGGATCATATCCTAAAAATCACCCAAATAGGTGATTAAATATTCAATCTTTTTTGACGCTTAATCCGTATTAATCGTAGGAAATAATTATTTATTAAGGGAGGCTGTGTGACGAGCACAACGACTTCACGACCAGGGCTAGAGCACAAATGGAAAGTGCTGATTTCGGTGGTCTTTGGGTTATTCATGATTATTCTTGACACCACCGTCATCAATGTCGCATTCCAAACGCTACGACGCGAATACCAAGCCAGTCTGACGGATTCGCAATGGATTATCAGCGTCTATGTGTTGGCACTGGGTATCACCACCCCGCTCAGTGGATTTTTGGCAGATCGCTTCGGGACCAAACGTATCTACATCGCTGGGTTGGTTTTATTTGTGTTGGCCTCATTGTCGTGTGGGTTAGCACCATCACTAACCGTGTTGATTATCGCCCGTGCCATCCAAGGTATCGGTGGTGGCTTAGCGCAACCACTCGGACCAGCGTTCATTTATCGCACCTTCCCACCCAAAGAGCAAGGCACCGCCTTGGGATTTTTTGGGATTGCCTTGGTACTAGCACCAGCACTCGGACCGATTCTCGGTGGCTGGCTCGTTGATTTAGATTTGTGGCGCTGGATTTTTTATATCAACATCCCCATCGGCGTTGTGGGTTCGATTTTGGCGACCAATTGGCTCCCTAAAGATAGCATTGCCGACAAAAAACCCAAAGCAGATCCGCTGGGGATTATTGCCACCAGTATCGGTTTCGGCTCGGTGTTGTATGCCACCACATTAGTCGGTGACAACGGCTGGACCAACAGCACCGTCCTCACCTGGTTTGCCATTGGCGCCGTGGGCATCATTTCGTGGATTATCATCGAACTGTTCGTGGCACCCGAACCAATGCTTGATTTACGGCTCTTCCGCGTACCGACCTTTACCATGGCCAATTTGATTGGCTATGTCACGGTAGTGGCGCTGTTTGGTGCCGAGTTCTTGATGCCGGTCTACTTGCAAGCACTCCGTGGATATTCAGCGTTTGACACCGGGTTGACGTTGTTGCCCTTGGGGATTGCGGCTGGTATTACCACTCCTTTTGCGGGACGCTTGTTTGACAAAATCGGACCACGGGTACTCATCATGCTCGGGTTTGGAATTTTGCTCATCAACACCTGGCAATTGTCGCAAATCCAAGCCCTGACCCCCATCGGCAACATCATGTGGTTGCTGGCTCTCCGTGGCGTGGCATTGGGGTTGACCGTACAAACCACCTTTGCTACCGCCTTGAGCAGTGCTCCCCAGCAAAAAATCGCCCGCGCCTCGTCACTCGTCAACGGTACCCGCTTTGTGGTGCAATCGATTGGCGTCGCGATTTTGGCGACGGTACTGACAAGCTCGTTGTCGGCTGGAGTCAAAGAGCAACAAAACAAAGCCCAAGAAACCATCACTACCACCAAGGTAGCCCGCTTTGGGCTTTGTGAAACACCAGGCGTGGCCGATGCCGACAATATCCCCGCAGCTGCCGCCGAAAAGCTCAAGCCATTGCCAGCGACCATGGCCACAGCAGCGAAAGCCAAAATCCGCGCCCAAATCCAAGAAGCATGTGATGAAAACGTCATCGGCTTCAAAAACACCTACACATTGACCTTTTGGGTCGCACTTGTCGCCATGTTACTCGGCTTACTCTTGCCCGGCTGGCCCGGCAAGTGGGGCGGCCGCACCGAAATGCAACGCCAAGCTAGTGGCGGCTCACACTAATCCGATCGCCCACTGATTACGCCCCTCACCAGTACATGGTGGGGGGCGTTTTTTTGATGGCCTTAATGGAAAATGGAAAATGGAAAATGGAAAATGGAAAATGGAAAATGGAAAATGGA
>CALFIC010000213.1 GCA_937876225.1 uncultured Chloroflexota bacterium
CCGCATCGAATTTGGCGCGGTCGATGACGACCCCTTGTTTGGCGCCACTATCGATGGGTTCGCTGAAAAAACGTTCGGGTAACGTATCGTCGGCACGGCCGAGTCCTTCGCGGGTGTTGTAGATGCGCATCAGGTGGGTACGACGCTCGCCGAAGCGCAATAATTCGTGCGACGATGTTTCCCAGCCGGTTACCGCCGCCAGCATATCGGTCATGGTTTGCAGGCTGATGGCACGGGTAGGGGCGATGGCAAAAATACAAAAAGCCAAGGCGTCTGCCGCTGACCATAGATTGTGCAAAGCTTTGTAGTTGCGCACTTTTTTGGCGCCCACAAACTCCATCGGGATGCGCTCGATAATCCCCAAGGTGCGGGCATAGTCGAGTGAATGCTCCCAGCCTACTTGGGTGTCGAAGTCCCAGTCGTGTTCGCAGATGTCGTAGCGTGGCCCAATCGGCGCCGTGGCATAGCCAAGGGCCAGGTTGGTTTGACTACGTGGCTCAAAAGGCACGATTTCGAGCCCTTTGACGTGCATGGCGTAGCGATCGCTGCTCTGGCCGATGTGGGCAGCGGCGCGTTGGCTGCCTTCGGCCAGGATGGCACCAAAGCCGTCCCGGTAGGTGATTTTTTTCATCATAGCGAGGGCGGCTACGTGGTCACCAAACGTCAAATCGATGCCATCCATGTCGGTGGTGCTGATGAGTCCATTGGCGTGGGCTTCCATGGCAAACGACAAGGTGAAGCCCAACGACACCGGGTCAAGCCCCCACTGATTACACAAATTGTTAAAGCGCATAATCACGCGGGCATCGCTGGTGCCAATGTTTGGTCCGAGGGTGCCGCTCACCTCTTGGTGCATGGCACTGGCTCGTGGGTCGAGGTCGGTATCGGCGGCGTTGTGGTAGATTTTCATACAATCGTTGGGACAGCCCGGGCAGCGCGATACACCCACGGCGTGGGGAAGCCATTGCGACGCTTCATAGGCCTCGAGATGCGCAAATTGGGCGGTGCTGTAATTGTTGGTGTTGAGGGCGGCATCGAGGCCGTGGGTGTGCACCCACACCGCAAAGCCCGGTAAATTTTTTTGCCACATCGACAACACGTTATGCTCGATATCGCGGCTAAATGCGGCATTGATGGCGGCTAATTTTTCGGGGTGGGCCACGGGGGGCAACGCACCGCCTTTGAGTACGATGGCCTTGAGGTTTTTGGCGCCCATCACCGCCCCTACGCCGTGGCGCTGGGCTTGGTGGGTGCGGCTACTGACGATATTGGCGTAGCGCACCTGGTGCTCGCCGGCGGGGCCAATGGCGGCGACATCGACGTCAGTGCCGTATTGGTTTTCGAGGATGTCGGTGGTTTGTCCGACCGTTTTGCCCCACAGTTGGGTGGCATCAAAAAACGACACGGCGCCGTCGTGAATCAGCAACCCGGTTGGACTACTGGCCGCGCCATGCACCACGATGGCGTCGTAGCCGCACATCTTGAGCGATATGGCCCAGCGCCCTTCGGCGCGAGTCTCGCCGATGCCGTTGGTGAGGGGGGATTTGGTGGTGACGATATAGCGCACCAGACCAGCGGCGGGGTAGCCAGCCACGACGCTATTGTTGAAAATCAATAAATTGTCGGGGCCGAGTGGATCGATACCGGCGCGGGTTTCTTTGAGCAGGTAGTAGGTGCCCATCAAGCCGCCACCGGCGTAGATGCGATAGAAGTTGGCGTCGGGGTGTTCGACCCGCGTGGTCTGCGTGGTCATGTCTACGTGCAACACTGCACCGTGGTAGCCGTACGTCATTGTCGTCTCCATTCAGTTATTGATAAAGGATGATTATTCGGCCGCTTTGGGGCGCTTGGATTTGGGTGGCGGGAGCGTATCGTCATTTGCAGGCAACCAGACGCCGGCGAGTGGGCGGCATTCTTCGACTTTGCGCATCAGTGTCGCCATGTCGCGGGCAACGATGGTCAAGTGCCCTACTTTGCGGCCTGGTCGCGGTGCTTTGTGGTAGAGGTGGACGTGAACGCCGGCGGGGATTTGGGCGATATCGGGAATGGCGCCGATGAGGTTAATCATGGCACACATGCCCCGCAGGTTGGTGGGGGCGAGGGGGAGTCCACACACCGCTCGCACGTGGTTTTCGAATTGTGAGGTTACTGCCCCTTCGATGCTCCAATGCCCTGAATTATGCACGCGTGGTGCCATCTCGTTGACGACGAGGGTGGGCCCATTGGCGGTCATGACTTCGAAGCATTCAATCGCCAGCAACCCCACATAATCGAGGGC
This sequence comes from uncultured Chloroflexota bacterium, assembly GCA_937876225.1. Taxonomy (GTDB): domain Bacteria; phylum Chloroflexota; class Chloroflexia; order Chloroflexales; family Roseiflexaceae; genus UBA965. The sequence continues at coordinate 2,279 of CALFIC010000213.1, forward strand.
GGCCACGGTTTGATGGGCGATGGCATCGGCCAAGGCATCGACGTGGGGGTGGACGTTGGCCGCTGGGGCAATCGATAGCCGCAAAATTCCCTCGTGGTGGTGGTTTTCGACCAGTGGGTAGCGATTGATTGATCCAAAACGGTCCCGCACCACTAACAACGATAATTCGCGGGTAAAAGGCACGACCCCTTCGATGAGCAAATCAGTGCCCGCCATATCGACCACCGTCTGATAGGCTTGGGTCAGGCTGGTAATCCGTTGTTGCCCTTTGCCATCATAGCCGTTACGGCGGGTTTTGATGATGGCGGGGAGTTTGGTGCGGGCGATGGCTTGCGCCACGCTGGTGGTTTGGTCGACGGCCGCAAATGGCGCCGTATTAAAGCCTAAATCGCTAAAAAACTGCTTTTCGTGCAGGCGATCTTGGCCAATTGCAAGGGCATTGGCGATGGGGTAAAGGGGGCGTAAGGTACTCAAAAACTGTGCCGTCGCCGCCGGAACGTTTTCGAATTCGTAGGTGATGACATCGACTTTTTGGGCAAAGGCTTCGAGCGATGGTTTGTGGGTGTAATCGGCGACGGTATGCGTGGCAACCAGAGCTGCCGGCGCATCGCCGCTCGGGTCGTATACATGGCAACGAATCCCTAGCGGAATAGCCGCAAGGGCTAACATCTGGGCTAATTGCCCACCACCAAGAATACCGAGTGTGTGTGTTGCCGTCATATATTCACCATCTGCTTGCAGAACAATCCTATTGTACCAAATATTGTTGCGCTGCCGTACTATATTTGATGGGTTGATTTTTTTGATAATGATATTGTTATAATGAATCAAACATCGTTTTTTTGGGGAGTCACCATGCTGCGTAATGTGTTGTTGTCGCTCTTGCTCGTTGTCGCCCTGTTCCCTTTCCGCACCGAGACCACCGTGGCGCATGCTGATAACGGCCGCGAAGTGTTTGCCTATTATTACAGCTGGTGGAATCGCTTGAGTTGGGACCCGAGTCGCATGAGCGACCACCCCGCTGATTTATATGACAGCAAAAGTGATGCCGTGATTCGTCGCCAAATCACGGATGCCAAAAACGCCGGCATTGATGGATTTATCTGCACCTGGCGCTATTCGTGCGCCAAAGTGTTGCAAGTAGCCGAAGCCATGGGGGGCTTCCGAGTGGCATTTAGTGTCGACCCAGTCGGCGACCCCACCCTGAATTTTGATGATGCCATGGCCCGCAACATGCAAGAAATGTCTAATTATACGAGTAGCCCTGCCTATTGGAAGCGGGGCGGTAAACCGGTTTTCGTGTTTTGGAATGACACCATCCTGCCTGGTGGCCGCGGTAGTCGTGCCGACTGGCAAGCGACGCGTGACCGCATCGACCCCCAGCGCACCCAGTTTTGGTTGGGCGGTGGGGTCAATTTTTCCTTGCTTGATGTCTTTGATGCCTTACACTTTTATGACATTACCTGGGAATCTTCGTCGGGTAAAGCCATGAGCTCATACAACCGTAAGCTCAACGAGTACAACACCAGCCGTGGCGCCAGTAAGCCCTTTTTTGCGACCGTCATGCCCGGCTACGACGATATGCGCTATCGCGCCGGTCATCGCAAAGACCGCGCCAACGGTGACTACTACCGCAGTGGCTGGGACAACGCCCGCGCCTATGGCGCCCAAGTCGTTATCATTACCAGTTGGAACGAATGGTTCGAGGGGAGTGCTATCGAAACCAGCGTCAACAACGGTACCAGCTATCTCGATATCACCCGCGAAAAAATCGCCGCCTTCAAAGATCCCACTCCGGTCATCCCTAGTGGCTTCGCCGACACCGCCATCAAACAAATCTGGCAGCGCGCTGATTTGGCGGTGCAACAACAACGTGCCGTGCGCTCGTGGGTGTGGGGCCCCCAAATTGGTGATGGCCGCCTCGAATCGTTTAATGGCGGTCAACGCTTGGTGCAGTATTTTGACAAAGCTCGCATGGAAATCAACAACGTCAACGGCGATCGCAATTCGCCATGGTTCGTCACCAATGGCTTGCTGGTGAGCGAAATGGTGACGGGGCATGTCCAGACCGGTGATACTACCATCGAATCACGTACCCCCAACGAAGAAGTGCTGGCAGGAGATCCACGCGTCGTCAATCCCGATGCCCCTAGTTACGCCACCTTGGCGATGGCGTTGCCACCTCAAGTCGACAAAACGGGCCAAGCCGTGCGGACGCAGTTGCTCCGCAACGGTACCTTCCAAGATATCACCCCACCAGCCAACGTCAGTTATGCCCAATATGTTCCTGAGACACATCACAACATCCCCGACGTCTTTCGCACCTTCCTCAACCAAACTGGCATCATCTATAGCGGTGGGCGCTATAGCAATGGTGCCTTGTTTGATTGGGTGGTTGCGTTTGGGTACCCCATTGGTGATGCCTACTGGATGCGCACCAACATCGCTGGCGTCTCTCAATGGTCACTGGTGCAACCCTTTGAGCGCCGAATTTTGACCTATACGCCGAGTAATCCCGCTGGCTACCAAGTCGAGATGGGTAATGTTGGTCAGCACTATTACCGCTGGCGTTACGGTAATTAGCCGTACATAACGATTCGTCCCATGATGCGAACATCATGGGACGTTTTTTTGCCAGCTATGTTCAATCGACCAAAAATATGAATGACTTGATGCAAATCCCAACCTGCACTCTGTGTCACTTCTGGCGACCAGAGTGCAAGATCCTGGCATTACAATCCGAGGATAAAGGCCCGTAGTTTGTTGATGAGGGTGTTGTCACCAAGCTGTCCTGCACTATTGTCGCCCCAACAGAGTGCTTTGTTGTTGGCGACGGCACAGGTATGCTGGCCCCCACTACTGAGGTTAGCGACATTCGTGAGGGGTGTCCCATTGGCCATGATGACTTGGACGGGATAGAGGCGGTTCGTCGTGGTGCCATCGCCGAGCTGACCTTTGTCGTTGAGCCCCCAACACCAGGCGGCACCACTAATCAGGGCACAGCTATTGTTGTAACCGACTGCGATTGCGGTCACACCGGTCAGTGGTGTGCCGGCACTTTGCAATACCTGGACCGCTCGTGAGCGACTTGGTGGCGTGATGTTGCTCCCCACGGTGCCTTCTAAGGTGGTGCCATCGCCGATTTGTCCAAATTCGTTGTATCCCCAGCACCACATTTCGCCAGTAGATGTCATAGCGCAGGTGTGGAACCCTCTGCTACTCACATGGGTGACATCACTTAATGTTGAACCATCAGATTTCACGACTTGTACGGGGTGTACTTTGTTTGCCCGTAGTGCGTCGTCACCGAGTTGACCTTGTAGGTCGAGCCCCCAACACCAGACATTCCCCGACTTAACCGCGCAGGTGTGGCGGAATCCGGCGCTGATTTCACTTACCCCAGTGAATGGGGTGCCGTCTGCATTGATTACCACGGTGGCATAGGTGGTTTTGGTGCCAATAGTACCGAGGCCGGTTTCACCATAGAGACTATTGCCCCAGCAGTAGACGGTGGTTGTGACGATAGCACAGGTATGTTCAGCGCCGAGGCTGACGTCACTGACGGCGTCGAGGGTCAGGCTGGCACTCTTTTTGACACGTATGGCACCATTGGTATTGACAGTTGTTCCATTGCCGAGTTGCCCTGAACTGTTGGCGCCCCAGCACCACAAGAGGTTGGTGTCGGTGATGGCACAGCTATAGCTGCCATTCACACTCGCAACGACATGCACCATATTGGTGAGGGTTGTGCCATCACTCTTGAGGACTTTAACCGGCAATTTGGTATTGGTGTTGGTCTTATTGCCTAGTTGGCCAGTACTATTTGCCCCCCAACACCAGCCGGTGTTATCGGCCATGGCACAGGTATAGGTGCCACTGGCACTGATTTCTTGGACGACCATCGTAGGCGTGATAGTCGGGGTGGATGTATTTGTGGCGGTGGCAGTCTGGGTGTTGGTGGCTGTTCGTGTACTCGTCGCTGTTTTGGTACCCGTGGCTGTACGTGTATTTGTAATCGTTGGCGTATTGCTCCGAGTCGCGGTGTCTGTCGCAGTCGCCGTGTTAGTGCGTGTATTTGTGTTGGTGCGGGTGGCTGTCGCAGTACGCGTCGCTGTGCGAGTTGCGGTGTATACGATACGGCATTCTTCTGGGGTCACCGCTCTGCTATTACTGCCATCTGGGCAGATGGTGTTTGACCATAGGACACTTGCAATTGTTGCATTAAATAGACTTGAGCCACGAAATACTGCATTCGTGAAATTACTATTTGTGAAATTAGTGGTGTGTAAATTGGCATTGGTGAAATTCGATCCACTGATATTCGCGTTGATGAAATTGGCATTGGTGATTGTGGCACCGGTAAAATTACTCATGGTGCACATGGCATTTTCCATGTTTACATTGGTCATTACTGAATTCACGAAAATGGTATTGTCACATGTCGCTGATGTGCGCGGGCTACGATTGAGCATTTGTTGTGATGCCGCACTATTCCCGTTAAATCGAGCTCCAGTGAGATTGGCATTGGTGAAGTTTGTCCGGGTGAGGTTTGCATTGCCGAAATTTGCAGATGTTCCGTCGGCGCCAACTGCACTGACATCAGTGAAATTAGCTGCTCCCCAATTTGCTAGCTTTAATTGTGCGCCGGTCATGGTTGCACCGGTAAAGTCGGTGTTGTATACGGTCACTCCCGTCAATGTCGCATTGAGAAAATTCGTGTTTTTTAGGACTGCCAATACCAGTTGTGCATTGGTGAGGTTCGCTCTGGTGAAATTGGATGTCGTAAATGTCCCGTTTGTAAGAAATGCATCGCTAAGATTCGCATCGGTGAAATTAGCTCCAGTACAGGCATTTCCGTACGGAAGCGCGGCATAGGCTAAATTTGCCCGCAGAAAAATAGCATTGTTACAAGTGGTTAAAACTGGTGGCGTACCGCCACCACCAGAGAGTATGGTGTGATTCAAATCGGCATCAGTAAAATTGATGCTATCGAGATTAATCCCCTGTAACAATGCATTGTCGACTTTTGCACCGACAAATACGGCATTTGTCATCACGGAATGGAAGAAATTCGCTCTTGACAGTGTGGCATTGGTGAAATTGGTATTCCGAAAGGAAACGTTGTTTGCAGTACTTGACGTAAGATTGGCTGCATGGGCAGTATCACTCCCGCTGAAATTCGCCAAATCAAAATTTGCACCAGTCAAAATCGTCGTTGCAAGATTGGCTCCGCGTAAATCAGCAGTACCAAATTTGCTATTTGTAAATGTCGCATTAGACATATTGGCATTAGCCAAGTTGGCTAGTCGGAAATCTGCGTTGGCATAGGTACCTGCATGCAAATTTGCCCCACTCAAATTTGCCCCATAAAATTGTGCACCCGACATATCGGTGCTGGATAAATCTTGACCATGTAAATCACAATAACTGAGATTTACATTGGTGCCCCGGACGGTACAGTTACTGCTTGCGGCAGGGGCTGTACTGGTGAGTGTCACTGTTGGTGTATGTGTATACGTCGCCGTTTTGGTAGGTGTCACTGTTTTGGTGGACGTCGCCGTTTTGGTTGTAGAGGCGATACTGACATTCGAAAGATTTCCCACGCTGTGCGTTGTGCTATCAGAATCACAGTTATGCACGTCAATACGAGTCGTAGTGTCTGCACACGGATGTTGCTTGGCATGTGATACGCGTAATAATGGCGCTATGGTACTAATTCCAATCAGCAGAATGAGTAATAATGCCAAACCATAATACTGTACTTGTTTGTGAGTCATAGGTATACGATCCTTTTCAGTCTATTCCCTACAATCCGAGGATAAAGGCTCGTAGTTTGTTGATGAGGGTGTTGTCGCCAAGCTGTCCTGCACTATTGTCGCCCCAACAGAGCGCCTTTTGGTTTGCGACGGCACAGGTATGCTGGCCGCCACTACTAATGCTATCAACATTCGTGAGGGGCGTCCCATTGGTCATGATGACTTGGACGGGATAGAAGCGGTTCGTCG
>CALFIC010000214.1 GCA_937876225.1 uncultured Chloroflexota bacterium
CGAGGCGTTGGCACTTGCCCGCAATCTACGCTATGACATCGCCAAAACGGGCTTATTTGGCGTGACCGCCCGACCGGTGATTTTGGCATCGGCCGAGGCCCATACCTCGCTCCGTAAAGCAGCCATGGTGCTCGGATTAGGGAGCGATGCCGTGATTGGCCTCCCCGCAGACGCCAATGGGAGCCTCACCGCGGCAAGTGTAGCCCAAGCGATTATCGACCAACGCGCCGCCGGCAATGATCCCTTTTGTGTGGTGGCGACGGCTGGTACGACCGTGTTGGGGGCAATCGACGATATTGCCGGTATTGCGGCAGTGACGCAATCAGAGGGGGTCTGGTTGCATGTTGACGCGGCCTATGCGGGCGCGTTGATTTTTTCGCCTACCTATCGGCATTTACTCAATGGGATTCACTGCGCCGACTCGATTACTTTTAATCCGCAAAAATGGATGTATATCTCCAAAACGTGTGTCGCTCTGTTGGTGCGTGACCGCGGCTTGTTGCAACGCGGCTTTCGGGTTTCGGCACCGTATATGGGTGAAGACCCCGAATTGGTGAATCCGGGCGAAATCAACATCCAAGGGACGCGTCACGCCGATGTGATTAAATTGTGGCTGACGATGCAATTGCTGGGGCGCAATGGGACGACGCATCTGATTGATCAAAGCATGCAGCTTGTACAACAATTTGCCACGATGCTGACAACGGCGGGGATGGAGTTGGCTGCGCCGCCCTCCACCAATCTGATTTGCTTCCGGCCACCGGCGGCCAGTGACGCCACGGTGACGGCGGTGCAACAACGCTTGCACCACGCCGGTAGTGCGTTTTTTTCGGTACCGACGTGGCATGGGCAGCGCTGGTTACGGAGTGTGGTGCTCAATCCGTTTGTGGATGCAGCCCGCTTGCAGACGATTGTGACCAATCTCAGCGATAGCGTAGCAGCGTCGTTATGACTTCATCATCACGTAGTTCATCACTTTGTAGATGAGTTTGGCGGTGATGAAATCGCTTGAATGCATGCCGGGGATGGGGGCGAGTTCGACGCAGTCAAACGCCACCACTTCGGCATGCGCGCAGACGGTACGGACGATGTCGAGCGTTTGTACCCAGCTGAGCCCGTGGGGCTCAGGGGTACCCGTGGCGGGGATAATGCTGGGGTCGAGGCCATCGACGTCGATAGTCAAAAAGACTTTTTTGCCACGAATCCGACTAATGAGCTCGGGTAAATGGCCACCAGCATGGACATCGTCGTTGAACCACACGCGAGTGGTGTCTGGCGTGCTACGGATGTAGTCCATTTCTTCGAGACAAATCGAGCGGATGCCAAATTGCAAAATCGGTGCGCCGAGATCGGCGATGCGGCGGGCGACACTGGCGTGGCTATAGGGGCTGCCTTCGTAGCTGTCCCGCAAATCACTGTGGGCATCGATTTGGACCAGCACAAAATCGCCATGGATGGCGTGAATGGCGCGGGCAAAGCCACTCGAAATACTATGCTCGCCGCCCAACCCAACCAGTAATTTACCGGCACTGAGGTGCTCGTGGGCACAGGCCGTAATCGCATCGACCATCGCTTCTGGGCCGGCAGTATGCGGTGCCAGGGCGGGCAAGGTATGCACGCCATAGCTATAGGCTGCTTCGCAATCGAATTCACGGTCGTATAATTCTACTTGGCGTGAGGCGTTGATGATGGCACGGGGGCCGCCACGGGCACCCTGTCCAAAACTCACGGTGGCCTCATAGGGGATGGGCAATACTACTACTTTGGCGGCGTCGTAGCTGGCGAGATCGCCTTCGAGCCCCAAGAAATTTTCGGGAGTGGCGTATTCGTAATGACTCATGTGTGCCTCGTTTGTGTACGGTTTGATTCGATTGTACCATGGAGCAAAGTATGACTGAAAGGATGATTGTCCGATGCGAATTTTGACGCAAACTGCTCAAATCCCAATTACCGATTTACAACAATGGCAACCGGTGGCCGATGGTGCTCCGCACTGGCTTGACATTGCTGACCCGCAACGTGAGGTATTGACCACCCTCGGATTGCACCCATTAGTTATCGAAGACATCATGTATGGTGGGCAGCGTACCAAAGTCGAGCATTATGACGGGTATCTTTTTTTTGTGTTTTATGCATTTGCAATTGATTCCGATACCAAGTTACGTATGCAAACGACACCAATATATGTGTGCGTCAGTGCCAATGCAATTATTACGATTCATCATGGCAGCATTGAACTCATTGATATATCGTGGCACCGCTGGCAAGTGGCTCGCCACACCAAAACGTTGAACCAAGGGATATTGTTGCATGGCGTGCTTGATACGGTGGTCGATAGTTATTTCCCATTGATTGATGAAATTGGTGACGGCGTAGAAGAGCTCGAAGCGCGGGTGTTGTCTGGGGCATCTCCGGCACAACTTCGCCATGTATTGCAATTAAAGCGTACCCTGTTGGAATTTCGTCGTCATGTGGCTCCGACACGCGAAGCACTCAATGCCTTGCTCCGTGGTGATTTGTTGGCGCTTGATAGTGCTACCATCATGCAAATGCAAGATGTCTATGACCATGTGCTACGAATTATTGACGGCATCGATTTGCACCGCGATTTGTTGGCGGCTGTGCTCGATGTGCACTTGTCGGTACAATCCAATCGGCTCAATCAAGTCATGAAGGTATTGACGATTGCCTCGATTATTTTGATGGTCAATTCGCTGATTGCGGGTATTTATGGGATGAACTTCGAAGGGATGCCCGAACTTCATTGGCGTTGGGGATACCCAGTGGCGATGGGGGGCATGATTGCGTTGAGTGGCTTGTTGTTTTGGTTTTTCCGACGCCGAGGGTGGTTGAGCGCCGACGATATTTAATTATGGGATTGCCTATGACGACAAATCAAAGACATGGGCATTATCGACCCGCATTAATTGGGCGGTGCGCAAAAATTCTGCATCAAAGTCTTCAATCCCAGTGGCGGTGAGCAATGTTTGTTGGTTTGGGACATTCATCACCGCTAATAGATGGCGGCGGCGGTGCAAATCGAGTTCGGACAATACATCATCGAGCAACAAGACTGGACGCTCGTTAGTGCGTTGGGTCATCAATTCGACCTCGGCCAGTTTGAGGGCCATCACGCCACTCCGTTGTTGCCCGCGTGACCCAAATGTGCCCAAATCCATGGTGCCATCCCGTACTTGGATGTCGTCGCGGTGGGGACCGACGCTGGTTTGGACCCGGGCCATGTCTTCACTATGACTAGTCTGGTAGGCGCTGATGAGCTGGGTAAAAACTTCTTTTTCCTCAAGTGATGAAATTGTAATATTTGGTATATAGTCAACAAAAAAATCAGTTACTTTGTCAGCTATTTTGGTGTAAATTGGTTGAGCAAGGATACCTAATTCGGTGATTGCGCGGGCACGAGTACAGGTGATATAGGCGCCGCTTTGGGCGAGTTGTTCATCCCAAAACGCAAGCTCTGTACTGGCATTGCGTGGGGTACGGCCACGTTCACGCCATTGCCGGAGCAAGGCGTTGCGTTGGGTCATGACTTTGGTGTATTGGTTGAGCATGCGTAGGTAGTGGTTGTCGAGTTGCGACAGCATGGCATCGAGCCAGCGCCGTCGTTCGCTGGGGGCGCCGGTGAGCAGTTCGAGGTCTGTCGGCGCAAAAAAGACCACGCGCAAAAAGCCGAGCAAATCACTGGCGCGGACGGGTTGTTGGTCGACTCGTAGGACTTTGGTGGCAGCGCCACCCGTGCTGCCAGGGATGTTGGTCTCACCGCGCTGTTGGATGATGACGTCGAGGCGGGTTGGTCCGTGTTGGCGGGCAATCATGCCGGTGATGCGGGCGGTAGCGGGAATGTCGGGCGTGTGCTCGGCCTGCCAAAACACCAACTCGCGGTCGCTATGGGTGCGTGGTGAGCGTGATAATGCGAGCAGGGCGACCGCTTCGAGGATTGAGGTTTTGCCAGCGGCATTGGGTCCATAAAACAACGTTGCCCCAGACCGCAAGACTAAATCGAGGCGGGCATAATTCCGAAAATTGCGCAGATTGAGGGTGGTAATCTGCATTCGTTAGGCCTTTGGTACCGGTAAATATTCTGCGACGATGCGATTAATGAGTTGGTCATTGCTGGCGATTTGTTGGCCAAGCGTATCGTGTTGTTCGCGTTGGTTGGTCAACCAGATGCGCCATTCGTCGTGGAGGCGTTCGGGGATATCGTTTTTGAATGATTTGCGTAATGCGACGCGTAACCCACCCAAATCCATGTCATACCACGTGCGCAATGAGGCGCCTGCCGGCACTCCGAGGGGGGCAAAATTGCGTACCAAGGTTGCCAGCCCTTGTTGGTTGAGTTGGATGCGTTGGGCGGCGATAGTCATGGTACTGCTCGCCAAGCGATGTAATTCGGGATGATCGATGAGCGCAGTCGGGATGGGTAAATCATCAATCATGCTGGTGGCGACTTGCGCCGTCCGGGCACTAGTACGTTGCAACCACCGTTGCATGGGGGTGCTATTGAGGATCCCCATCAACCACGGGGCATCACTCGGCAGCCACGGATTGGCATTGACGTGCCCAGGGGTCACCACCGTGAAGTGTACTTGGGTGCGGATTTGTTGCCACGTGCACATTGGTTGCTGGGGGTGTGGGATGATCGCATCGCTGGGTAGTTCCCACCAGTGGTTGGGGGTAAATGGCCGGTCTGCAATTGGAATTGCGAGATGCCGTGCCAACGCTGGATAGCGCTCAGCAATGGATTGCCAGGCATCATTGCCGGTAGCAATAGTTTGGCAATGCTGGATGGTCCAGCCTGCAGGTAAGCACAACAAAAACTTCTGGCTGGGGATCATGCCATAGCGCTGGATGTCATCGGCCGTGCTATAGCGCCGGATGAGGGGGGCAAGTTGGGTATCGAGTAGCACTAAGCGATCGCGTTGGGCTTTTTCGAGCACAAAAACTGTACGCGGGCTCGGATTGACCCCGGCAATAGAGTGGCTTCCCACCACCGTGTGTAGTGGCTGACAGTCGACGGGGAATGGCGTGGTCATTGGGTATCACGTCGGCTGAGGGGCAATTGCTTCAGCGCCGCAATATCCCCACACCCACTACAAAACATCGCCACGCGCAGTTCTTGAATGAACCCTTGAAGTTCTTCGTAGACGGCATCGCTCCCGTGGGCACTTACGGCTGCAAATAAGGCGGGCTTGGCAGTGGCTACCACATCGGCTCCAAGGGCTATTGCTTTGGCGACATCGACGCCACTACGGACGCCGCCACTGCCGATGATTGGCGTATTCGGCAAGGCACGACGGACTTGCTGAATCGATTCGCTGGTAGAGATGCCCCAATCGGCAAAACTGGCTGCCACTTGGGCTTGGCGGCTCTGTTGATGCCGGAAGCGTTCGACTTCTGACCAGCTCGTGCCACCCGCTCCGGCCACATCAATTGCTGCCACGCCAGCCTCGATGAGGCGGCGGGCGGTAGCTGGACCGATGCCATTGCCTACTTCTTTGATGATGACCGGCACGCTGAGGGCGCGACAGACCGCGGCTATTTTGGGTAATAAATCAGCAAAATTGGTGTTGCCCTCGGGTTGTACTGCTTCTTGGAGGGCGTTGAGATGCAAAATAAGCGCATCGGCTTCAATCATATCAACTGCCCGTTGACATTCGCTGACCCCGTAGCCGTAGTTGAGTTGGACTGCTCCGATATTGGCCATCAACAAAATATCGGGTGCCACGCGGCGCACTTGATAACTACTTGCGAGCTCTGCATTGCCGATGGCAGCCCGTTGTGAGCCGACGCCCATCCCCAAGCCTAAGGCTTGGGCTGTCTGGGCAAGCACAATATTAATAGAAGTAACGTCGTGGGCCCCGCCTGTCATTGAGCTAATCAAAAGTGGGGCGTTCAATGATTTCCCCAAAAAAGTAGTGTGTAAGTCGATAGCCGCCATATCGAGCTCTGGCAATGCTTCGTGGGGCATACGCCAGCACTCGAAATCGGTGCTTATGCCCTTGGCGGCGACATTTTCGTCAAGCACAATCCGTACATGGTCAAGTTTGCGGCTATGTGTTTGTGCATGTTCGTCCATCAATGTCACTTCTCCACTCCACCGATTGTCACAGATGACGGTGAATCATATTGCCTATTCTGTCTATTATACCCGTGATAGAAGTAGGAAGTGTGAAGTATGAAGGAGGAAGTGACGGAGGGGCGATTAATACCGTCGTCGGTGGGTTGATTGATGTATCGGTATGTACGGCACGGCGACTGGTAATCGCCCAAAGTCGGAGGGGCGATTAATACCGTCGCCGAGGATTGATTATCACAACAGCTATAAGTGAATAATTGCTGTATGTCTCTGCGTGCTCTGTGTGCGCTGTGCGAGACATACGAAGTCAGAAGTAGACAATTGCAGAGATCGGCAGTATGGTTGGTAATTCACGTTATAATTGAATGCATGTGTTCGTTGTTACTAGCAAAAGGGTATTCTCGTGTCACAAAAACAGAAACAAACGCCGCGCACGTCCAAAAGTAATTTGCCGGCAGTGTTGGCAGCGGTAGTGGTTGTGGGTATCTTGATTATTTCGGTGTTGTCACTGAATAGTGGTACCCCAGCAGCAGCCAATGCAGATCAAATGGCCGTCACCACAGTGGTTAATATGGTCACTGCGACGGCTGATGCGGCGGTGCCTGCCGCAACCGCAGTGCCGACTACGGAGGCTGCCCCGGCTCCTGTTGCAGGCAAACAATACCCTGCAGCGCCACCGATGACCATTGACGTCAAAAAAACCTATATTGCCACCATTAAAACTCCCCGTGGCGATATTGTGATTAAATTGCGGCCTGATTTGGCTCCCGAGACCGTCAATAGCTTTGTCTTTTTGGCCCGCGATGGCTATTACAATGGCTTGACTTGGCACCGGGTACTTGCCGACTTTATGGCCCAAGGTGGTGACCCGACCGGCACCGGTATGGGTGGTCCTGGGTATACCGTCAAAGGTGAATTTACCGATAAAGTGTCGTTTGATAAGCCTGGGTATGTGGCCATGGCGCGTCCTGGCAATGATGTCAATGGCAATGGCTCACAATTCTTTATTACGACTGCTCCTGCGACGTATTTGGACAATCAATATACGATTTTTGGTGAGGTGACTGCGGGTCAAGACATCGTCAAAGGTATCCCGTTGCGTGATCCCGCGTCAGCAACGACCCCCGGTGAGGCCATGGAGTCGATTACCATCAGCGAGCAATAGGCATGCGTAAGCGCCCTCCTTCGTCCCAAGCACTGTCGATCTATTGGTTATTGGTGGCAATAGTTGCTATCATGATCGTGGGCGGAGGTGTGGCGTGGCTCGTTCGTGGTCGTGTGGTAGAAGTTAATCGGGATGGCATGGCGACTGCCACTGCCGTCCCGATTGTTGCTACTGCAGTGGCAGGTACCGTACTTCCTACTATCCCAGTGGGAACACCCGGTCCTACTGCGCAACCGACCCCTGAGCGCCGATTTTTGAGTATGGACGAACTTGTCTATGCACCTGATTTTGATAGTGTGGCTATTCAAAACTATGTAGCTGCTGCGGGCGGTGATTTAGCCAATGTGCCACTCTATGTCGGTGGGCGTCGCTATACATTCGGTGAGGCGCTGATTGGCCAAACGTTGTATTACAGCGTGAGCCCCAAAATCATCCTTGCCCTTATCGAATACCAAGCCGACCTCGTGACCCAACCCAATCAACCCAACGAACGCTATACCTGGGCAGTTGGGTATGCTGGTGAAGATGGCAAATTTGCCGGATTTGGTGCCCAAATGCGCTGGGCTGCCCGTGAAATGTTTTATGCCCGCCGCGATTTACCCACACGACCACCACTCCATTTTGCGGATGGTGATGCCGAGGCACCTGCATATTTGAGTAGCGTTCAATACGTGGTGGCACGGCTGTTGGCACCTACGATTCGGGCCGATCGCCTCGATGTGGCTTTGTGGCAGTTTAATGAAACCTATGAACGCTTGTTTGGGGCCTTACCCGTACAAGTGCCGGTTGCGCCACCACCCCCAGTGATATTGCATCGGCCACTGAAAGACATTACCCCAATCTCATCGTTTTTTGACCATGGTGGCCCGTTTCTGACCCGCAATATGCCTGCGGGGATTGTGACTTATTGGGGACATAGCGAAACCGATATGGCCTTTGCCTATAACGGCCATGATGGTTGGGATTATGCCGCCGCTCCGCCTGACCCCGCCTTGGCAGCCGCCGCTGGTACGGTGGTTTTTGCGGGCATCGCCGATGACAACTGCGAAACGCGCGCCGTGATTGTCGATCACGGGCATGATCTACGCACCCTCTATTGGCATTTATCGCAAATTAATGTCGATGTCGGGCAGACCGTTGCTCAAGGTGAACAACTCGGTGTGGTTGGTGAAACAGGTTGTGCCAAAGGCCCGCATTTGCACTTTGGTGTGCAATACCGGGGCGTCGACATTGACCCGTACGGATGGTGTAGTAGTACCCCCGATCCATGGGCGACGCATCCTGCTGGCATCAAAAGTATCTGGCTGTGGGCCGATCGTCCTTCACCTTGTGCGCCACCGCCACCAGGAAGTGTGTTGGTTGATAGTAGTGATACGCAGCACTTTGATGTCGTCGGAGCGGTGCTCAAATCCGTTGATGCGGGTGTCGGCAATACGTCATTGTTTGCCGCTGCCCAACGGGGTGCTGATCGTATGCGGCCCTGGCGTGCCCGTCCTTTTGTGCCACTAGCGATGAGCCATTGGCATGCGGTTATCCCTAATCCAGGGATGTATCGTGTGCTGGTCTATGTTCCCTATGCTTTGAGTGGTTTAATTGATAGCGACGGGGTGTTTTATCAAATCATCCACCATGATGGCATCAGTGAAGTGGCGGTTAATATGCAATCGGTAGCCAACGAATGGGTTGATTTGGGGACTTATCAATTTGATGAGCGTGGCGATGTGATATTACCGATGCGTGATGCGATTGGTGATCGTGGCGTGTGGGCAGATGCTGTATTGTGGCAACCAGTGACCGGAGCAACCCCATGAACCCAGTAGAACTCTTCCCAGCTCATGTCCCAGACTGCTACGAAGCATTGCGTGTGGTTGCGTCACGTTGGTGTGATGCCCATGGTGATAGTGCCATCCTTGACGCGGCAGTTCCAGCGTTAGCTGGGCTGGTAAATCTCCCTGATGCCGAAGTGCGCCGATACCTCTTGGTTGCGTATGGTGAAGCCTGCGCCGAGCAACGCAATGCTGAACGTGAAGGCGAATTACTTCGGCGTATGGCCGAACTGCGTGGCCTTCATCGTATCATCGCAGCGGCAAATTCAACCCTTGACCTCGATACGTCGATGCGCCAAGTAGTTGAAACGGTCGTTGATGTGGGGAATGTTGATGCTTGTGCCATCTATCTCTATGATCGTGATGCCGACGAATTAGTATTGCGGGCAGTAGCAGGGTTTGATGCAGGGGTGATTGGCCAAATCCGGCTGAGTCTTGGCGATGGAGTTGTCGGTGAAGCCGCCCAACAAGGCATTCCGTTGATGATCCCTGATATGCAACAAGACCCCCGTGGCGTCGCAACCCGTGTTCCTATTGCCTCCCATATGCATGGGATGTTGGCGGTGCCGATTGTGTTGTTTAGTGATGGCCGATTCCACCTCGGGACACCCAAACTCCAAGGGGTGGTGACGGTTCAAACTGCGCAACCACGGCGCTTCAACGAAAGCGAAGTAAATTTTGTTGAAACAGTGGCCGGTGAACTGGCGTTTTTTATTACCAATGCCCAGATTTATCAACAAGCCGATAGCCAGCTCCATCGCAAAATTCGCGAATTAACCTCGCTCCAACAAGTATCCAAACGGATTGCCGAACAACTCCGTATCGATGATTTACTTCAATTGATTGCCGATAAGGCGGTGGAATTGAGCCACGTCAGTCGGGCGGATATTTTTCGCTTGGATGCCGATGGCAGCCTGCGCTTGGCCGCCACCCATGGTGCCCCTGCCAGTCCCGCCATGGTGCCACAGTCGATCCGGGCGGCGGTGCGTGATGGTCGCCCACTCGCGGTGCTCAATGCCTTCAAAGATTCACGCTTCCCTGAATTAGCCGAAACCGCCGCCCATGATGGTTTTTATTCACTTTATTGCACGCCGTTGCGTGTCCGTGGTGAGCGCCCCCTCGGTGCGATTAGTCTTTATACGAACCAAGAGCACTACTTTGATTTCGAACAAGTACGCCTACTTGCTGCCTTTGCTGACGCCGCCGCGATTGCCATCGAAAACGCTCGTTTGTTTGATGAAAGCCAACGGGCCTTGGCGGTGAAATCAGTCATGCTCCAAGAAATGCATCACCGTGTGCGCAACAATATGCAGACTATATCTGCCTTGCTGACCATGCAATTGCGTCGTCTGCCGAGTGAATCTGCCGCATCTGGCGCATTGCGTGATAGTGTGGCCCGTATCCAAGCTATCGCTGCCGTGCATAATCTGCTCTGTCGCGAAGATATCGGGGTTACCACCGTTGATGCCATCGTGCGCCAAATCGTGGATCATGCAGTCGTCAGTATGACCGACCCCCAATTTGCGGTACATTTTGTCATTACTGGTGATGCCTTGCCGGTGGCCTCACGCCAAGCGACGGTATTGGCGATTGTGCTCAATGAATTGATTATGAATGCCTTGTCGCATGGATTATCCCATGTGGGTGGTCAGGTACAGATCGAAATGCACCAACAAATCGATGCCTGTGTGATTCTCATTCGCGACGATGGTCCGATGCGTAGTAGTCATTTACCCCCCTACAAAGGCAGCGGGATGGGGCTACAAATGGTGCGCACCTTGGTGCAAAGCGATTTGCATGGTGATTTTGATTTTGCGATTGTTGCTGGTTGGGCCGAAGCCCGGGTGGTGTTCCGTACCCAAGCCGAAGATGAAGAAGAGGAGCCAACGTTATGAGTCGTTTAGATCGATTGCGGAGCTACATGACCGCCCAACACATCGATGTCGCCGTGTTTGTGCCTGGTAGTAATTTGCGCTATCTGAGTGGTATCGGTTTCTCGACCAAACTTCGCTTAGCCTGTCTGATTGTCCCCTTAAACGGCACCCCCGCAATTGTGTTGCCTACTATGGAAGCCTCCCGCGCCCACGCACAAGCCCTATTCCCACTAACCGTCTATGGCTGGGATGATGATGCCGGTCCGGCCGATGCCGTGGCAACTGCGTTCGCTACGCTAGGTATTACCGGTGGTACCATTGCCGTCGAGCATGTGGTGATGCGGGTGTTTGAATTGCGTGCCATCGAAGCCGCACTCCCTGCTGCCACCATCGTCAATGCTGACCCCCTGATTGCCCAACTACGCATGCACAAAACCGCCGATGAACTCGCTGCTATGCAACGGGCGATTACTGTCGCCGAAACATCCCTCGCTCAAGCCATTGCAGCCATCCGCCCCGGCATGAATGAATTGCAAGTGGCCGAATTATGGGACAACGCTATCCGCGCCGCTGGGAGTGTTCCTTCCTTTGATCTGGCTGTGGGCGCTGGCCCCAATGGTGCGAGCCCGCACCATACCAATGGCACGCGCCCCCTCCAATCAGGAGATTTGGTGGTGATTGACGGTGGCGCTGTCGTCGATGGTTATGTATCAGATATTACCCGTACGTTTGCAGTGGGTACGCCTTCCCCCCGAGCCAAATTGGTCTACGACACCGTGCTGGCCGCCAATGCCGCTGGCCGTGCTGCAGCCGCACTGCCAGGTGCCACCGGCGATAGTGTCGACCGTGCGGCCCGCGCCGTGATCGTGGCGGCTGGTTTTGGCGATGCTTTTATTCATCGTACGGGCCATGGTTTGGGCATCGACATCCACGAACCGCCATTCATGGTGGGTGGTGATATGAATCTGATTAACCCAGGGATGACTTTTACGGTTGAGCCAGGGATTTATTTGCCAGGTGAATTCGGTGTGCGCATCGAAGACATGCTCGTTCGTACTGCCGATGGTGCCACCACCATGACGTCATTCCCCCGTGAACTACAAATTATTTTGGGTGATGCATGAGTGATGCTGGTAACCCGCAACTAAGCCTCGAATCCGTCATTGAAGCTGTGTTGTTTGTGGCGGGCGATCCTGTGCCTGTTGCCCAGCTCGCCGAATGGCTCGATGTGCCCCCGCAGGCCGTCCAAGACGCACTACCACACCTCGCGCAACAATTGCGCGGGCGTGGGATTAATCTATTGCTCCATGATCAACGGGCGCAACTAGTATCGGCAGTGGTGGCTGCGCCGGTGCTACGGCGCATGCTTGGGCAAAGTGGCACCACCAAATTGACCAATGCTGCTTCCGAAGTATTGACGATTATTGCCTATCGTCAGCCGATTACTCGCGCGCAAATCGAAGCCATCCGCGGAGTCGATTGTAGTACATTGGTCCGTCAGCTTCAGGTGCGTGAATTGGTGGTAGAAGTCGGGCGTATGGATACTGCCGGTCGTCCGGTGTTGTTTGGTACCAGCGAGCAGTTTCTGCGGCAATTTGGCTTGACAGCGCTCGCTGATCTTCCTCCACTCGCAATTCCTACCGGCGAAAATCCTACTGCTAGTGAATTACCGTAGCAGGACTAGAATTTATGGGCATCAGTGGTGCCAGCGGTTTCTTCCGTACTGAGTGGCTTGGTCACATGCCCAATCGGAATTTCGGCCGTATCGACTTCTACCGCCACTTGTGCCGTGGTACCATCATTGCCGGCGACTACCGCATTGGGCGTGCCTGGCATAGGGACAAGGGCAGTGTTTAATGGTTTGGGCTGGCGCCGGAGCAAGAGTGCGGCAATCACGAGTACGATTCCCACCCCTAATACCGTCGTATAGGCGGTGGTAATCCAGCGCACATATTCCCCAAATATCGCATCTTCAAAAATCGTCAGAAACGGCAAAATAATTCCTGCTTGCTGCGGCGCATCACGCATCACCAAGGCATGCAGATCTAGCGTAATCAGTGATTTATTGAGGAAGGCAATTGGTAATCCTAGTAAACCACTCACGCTCAACAACGCTCCTAGCCACCCAAATAATTCACGAAGTGAACGTACTGCCAAGGCAATAATCAACACCAACAAAATCGCTGGCACCGTCAAACTTTGCGTGGCGGCGACTTTGAGTGTGGTAATCGTGGTGGTTACATCGGCCATCGTGGC
>CALFIC010000215.1 GCA_937876225.1 uncultured Chloroflexota bacterium
ACGGGAGCATCGCGCAAAATGCGCAATGCCAAGTGATAGCTGGGGTTTTCGACCAAAATCACATCACCCGGCTGGGTCAGCATGGTGCAGATATGCGCGAGGGCTTGCGAATTACCGGCCGAGAGCATGATTTCGTCTAATTGGGGGCGTACCTGCTCATGCTGGGCAATCCAATCAGCGATATGCTCACGCAACGGGGCGACACCGTGGTCAATCCCATAGGTCAGCATTACGCCGCCCCAGCGCTGCAAGGCCGCATTGGTGGCGGATTGAATCTGGGCGTGGGGCAATAATTGCATATCAGGATGCCCCCAACCAAGGTCGATGATGTTGGGGCGTAATTGCAGTTGCAAAATTTGCGAATAATCCATGAATGTCCTCTATGACACGACGTCGCTGGTTACACGGGATTAGACCGGATTTGTGACTAACTCAAACAAGGGAATGATGGCATCAAACGCGATGTCATCATCATTGACAAACGTATAAAACCCTGACATGGTACCTTGGGCAGATTTGAGTACACAAAAACTACGGTACTCGTGGACGTCACCTGGGCGGAGTCGTGGCTGCTGACCGACGACACCATCGCCTACGACAGTGTATTGTTCGCCAATGCTATCCGTGATATACCAGTGCCGCGAGCGCAATTGGGCGGGCTGTTTACCGCAGTTTTCGATGCGGACGGTATAGGCAAAAACAAAGCGGCCCATGGTGACATCGGATTCATCGGGGAGATAGGTGGGGCGCACAAAAATCCGGAATCCGTGCGTTTCTTTGTAGTAAAACGGTCGCGACACCATGCAAACAGCTCCCTTTGCCCACACAAACCACATTATGTACGCGGATGTACGGTCATCATAACACGCTCAATCACCACTATCAACAAACCAAGTCCCACACATTGGATGACGCGGATGCCCCCGGCCAAGGTCAATGCATCGGCACGAAATCCCGCGCTTACCAGCCAATTGAGAGCAATCCCCCCAAGCAACCACCAGCGCGCCGGAATCACCGGCCAGTGCCGAGCGGCTCCCACACACCATAGTGCCGCCAATAGGGCGATACCTGCGTCGTAGAGCTGCACCGGGTGACGCCAGGCCCCAGCCTGCGCTACCGCCCACGCCCCGTGCCACGGCACACCCACTGCCATGCCCGCTAGCCACAAACCAACCGCACCAATAGCTTGGGCACAGAGCGTAGGAAGCGCTATAGCGTCGAAAAGCACCGCCCACGGCAACGGACGGCGCCAATGATAAAGCGCGAGTGCCCCCATCGCACCGACTAACGCAGCTGGCCAATTGAATTCGAGGGCGCGCAGATTGGTGAGTTGGCTCCAAATAGCGACTGAGCCCAGCGCATCGCCTACGCGACCACCCAACCAAGCGCCCACCGCCATGACCAATAACACACCATCACTGTCGATGGCACTGCTCGCTGGGATGCGACGTGCACTCCACCACCACCATAAGCCTAGCGCGGCTATCAGACAGAGCCCATAACTACTGACCCGCAACGGTCCGAGGGTAATCAATGGCATCATGGTTGCGCTCCAGTGGTCAACGTAGTAGCCATCGTCGTCAATAATTCGGCCGATACGGGGCCCCGATAAACGAGACGCACTACTCCACTGGCATCGACAAATACGGTGGTTGGTAAATCGCGTGAAGCGACTGCCGTCGCCAACGACCCTTGCGGATCATACCAGACGGGCAACGTAATGTGTTGATCATGGAGAAACGGCTGCGCATCGGCGACGGATTCGCCTTGATTGACCAAAACCACATCCACCCCTAGGGCAGTGAGCCTTGGTGCTAAAGCAGCCACAACTGGGAGCTCGGCGCGACACGGTGGACACCAACTGGCCCACAGCGTCAACACGCGGGGGTGGCCTTGTGGTGCCGTGGTTACGGGAGTACCGGTAGCAGTTTGGAATGTGAGCGGCGGCAAGGCAAACCCCGGCGCCACCACAATGGTGGGGGACGGCACCTGACGGGTCGCGATAATCCAGCCCAGTCCAAGCAGAAGCACCAACAGGCTCAGCCAGTGCAATTGGTAATTTATGCGTCGCATAGCACCACTTCATCGTGCAAAATATAGGCTTGACGTTCGGCTGGATGGCGTGCCACTACTCGGCCAGGCACAGCGTCTTCGAAGGCCGGCATGACGAGGTAATTGGGGTGCCAAATAAAACATGCCACTGCCACCATGGCAGTGCGCGGGCCAGGCACAAGCATGTTGGGATGCAAATGCGCGCACATGGCAAAGCCGGGCTGCTGGCGTGGTTCATGCAACAGCGTAATACCATCTCGCACAAATCCGGGATTGACGCATTGCA